>JAGRMU010000681.1 GCA_020441165.1 Sedimentitalea sp. | reverse complement strand
AGGCCCGGCGCAACATCGGCGCGTCATAGAGATGCCCGGGATCGCTCGGCCCGCCGGTGCCGTATCCGACCTGGCGCAGCGCATAGCCCTGCAGCAGCAACAGGCCACCGGGGCGGACCGCGCCGGCCATCCAGCCGAACAGCCGTTTGCGCAGATCGGGCGGGGCGAACTGGATGAAGATGCCGACCACGGCGTCCAAGCCTCGCGACCAGTCCCAATCCTCGGCGGCGCGCAGATTGAAATCGACCTCGACGCCCGCCTCGCGGGCCAGCGCCCGCGCCTTCCCGACGCCGACCTCGGAGGCATCGAAGGCGGTGACCCGGTGTCCGAGCCCGGCCAGATGGACCGAATTGCGCCCCTCGCCATCCGCAACGCAGAGCACCTCCGAGCCCGGCGCCAGCAGCCCGGCATTGCGGCGCAGGAACTCCGACGGTTCGGTGCCGAAGAGATAGCCCGGCGCGCCGTAGCGGTCGTTCCAGCTTGTCCGCATCACCTTCCCCTCCGCTTGCTTTGCAACCCAGCGTTTCAGGTTTGGCGGGAAAGGCAAGCCCCGAAACCCGCGCAGCGCCCGATCCGGTCGCACCCGGACGCCAGCCGGCACGCCCGTCAGAACAGCGACAGCTGGTCGCCCGCCTTCGGCGGCACGGTGAAGAGATCGCAGCGCAGCGCCGGCACCGCGCGGTCGAGACCCAGCCGCCGCGCCGCCGCCTCGAAGCGCCGCGCGATCAGCTCGGCATGCACGCCCTGCCCGCGCATCCGGTGACCCCAGCGCAGGTCGTAATCGCGCCCACCATGCATCTCGCGCAGCCGCGCCATCACCTTGGCGGCCCGGTCCGGGTAGTGCTCGGCCAGCCACTCCTGCCAGAGTCCCGAGACCTCGCGCGGCAGACGCAGCATGATCCAGCTGGCGGCCTCGGCCCCTGCCGCCCGGCCAGCCGCCAGCAGCGCCTCGATCTCGTGATCGGTCAGCCCCGGCACCACCGGCGAGGTCATCACCCGCACCGGCACCCCCGCCCCGGCGAGCCGCCGGATCACCTGCAACCGCCGCGCCGGTGACGGCGCGCGCGGCTCCATCCGGCGCG
>JAGRMU010000220.1:1356-2647 GCA_020441165.1 Sedimentitalea sp. | reverse complement strand
CCGCTGATGGAATCGCTGGCCCTGCCCGCCGGCATGAGCGCGGTCGCCAACGCCAAGAGCTCCACCGGCCGGCTCGACCTGCTGACCCGCGCGATCACCGATGGTGGCACCGAGTTCGACCGCATCCCCGCCGGTTATGCCGGCCCGCTTTATGCCGAGATCTGCCCGCGATCCTTTTCGGTGCTGGTCCGGCCGGGCATGCGGCTCAATCAGATCCGCTTCCGTCAGGGCCAGGCGGTGCTGAGCGATGCCGAGCTGACCGCCCTGCACGCTCAGACCCCGCTGGTGGACGGTCCGGCGGTGATCCGCGACGGGCTGGGGTTCTCAGTCGACCTGCGTCTGCCCGGCGGCGATCTGGTGGGCTATCGCGCCAAGCCCCATACTGGGGTGATCGATCTCGACCGGATCGGCGCCTACGATCCGGCCGATTACTGGGAAGAGATCCGCACGGCGAACGGGCGGATCATCCTCGATCCCGGCGCCTTCTACATCCTGGTCAGCCGCGAGGCGGTACACATCCCGCCGCACTACGCGGCCGAGATGGCCCCCTATCTGGCCATGGTCGGCGAGTTTAGGGTGCATTACGCGGGCTTCTTCGATCCCGGATTCGGCCATGCCGAGGCGGGCGGTGCCGGCTCGCGCGGCGTGCTCGAGGTGCGCTGCCACGAGGCCCCCTTCGTGCTGGAGCATGGCCAGGTGGTGGGGCGTCTGGTCTATGAGCGGATGGCCGAGGCCCCGACCCAGCTCTATGGCAAGGGCATCGCGTCGAACTACCAGGGCCAAGGCCTGAAGTTGTCGAAACACTTCAAGACCACCCCGTAACCCTCTGACATTACGACAGACGACCGGCGCGCCGTGCCATGCGCGCCGCCTGGCGGGACTGCCTGGCCGCACGGGTCAGCTGACGCTTCTGGCGCCGCTCCTGCCGGCTGGGCTGCGGTGCGGCTGCCGCTTCAGGCGGCGCATTGCCCGCATCCGCCGTTCGGGAGGATTCACGCCCCGTCTTCGCCATGGCATTGATACCGGCCTTGATCCCGGAGTTGATCGTGCGGCGCATCAGCATGCGCGAGATCATCTGAAAGATCCGATCCATGTTCATCGCAAACCTCCTCGTCTGCACCCGCGCCTATCAGAAGAACGTGAAGATTTCAGGGCAAACCGAAGATCAGTCTTCGAAAAGCTCCGGCTGGCCGGCGCCGGTCCCGTCCTCCTCGGCCTCTTCCTCGCCGACCTCCGGGCCCGGCATCAGACCCGGCGGCGGGCGGTTCTCGAGCAGCCCGGCGGCGCGCAG
>JAGRMU010000220.1:0-1178 GCA_020441165.1 Sedimentitalea sp. | reverse complement strand
TCGGCGCGGGTCACCGGCTGGTGATAGGCGACGATCGCCAGGGTCTCGATCGCCGCGCGGCTCAGCTTGCGGGTCTCGACGGTTTCCTTCTGCATCAGGAACCCCAGGTCCGGCGCCGTGCGCAGCGCCCAGGCCTCGCCGATCTGGACCAGCCGCACCCCGCGCCCCTCGTAGCGGCGGCGCAGATGCGCTAGGGCCTCGGCGGCGTCGCAGCCATGGGGCATCCGCGCCTCGAGCTCGCGCACGGTGACCGGCTCGGTGCTGGCGAAGAGCACGGCCTCGACCATGCGCTCCTGCTCACCCATGGGCGGCGCCTCGAAGAGGCTGTCGGCGCAGCGGTCGGTCTCTTCCATCAGGGCCTCTCGGTGCGTCGGCGCAACTGGATCGGCGCGAAAATCTCGCTCTGGCGGATCTCGGCATGGCCTTCCTTGACCAGCTCCAGCGCCGCCGCGAAGGTCGCCGCCGTGGCTGAGCGCCGGCGCACCGGGTCCGCCTCCCAGCCCTCGGGCAGGTAACCGGCGATGTCGGTCCAGGTGCCGGCAAACGCAATCAGCGGCCGCATCCGTTCCAGCGCCTGTTCCATGGTGAAGACCTTGTCGCGGTCCATCACGAAGGGGCGGAACTCGTCGCGGGTGCGGATCCGCGCATAGGCCTGCATCAGATCGAGCAGGGTGGCCGAATAGGACACGGTGCGGATCCGGGTCAGATCCTCGCTCTGCCCGCGCGCGAAGAAATCCCGGCCCAGCCGGTCGCGCCCCATCAGCCGCGCGGCCACGTCGCGCATCGCCTGCAGGCGCTCGAGTTGGAACGCCAGATGCGCGGCCAGTTCCTCGCCCGAGGGGCCATCCTCGACCGGATCGGGCGGCAGCAGCAGGCGCGATTTCAGAAAAGCCAGCCAGGCCGCCATCACCAGGTAGTCGGCCGCCAGCTCGATCCGCAGCGCCTTGGCGCGCTCGACGAAGCCCAGGTATTGCCGCGCCAGCTCCAGCACCGAGATCCGGCGCAGGTCGACCTTCTGGGTGCGCGACAGGGTCAGAAGCAGATCGAGCGGCCCCTCGAACCCGTCGACATCGACGATCAGTGCCTCGGCGGCCATGCGCTCGGCGACCGAAACCACCTCTGCCGGTCCCTGCCGCTCAACCATGGACCGGCCCCCGCATCAGCGCGTCAAGCTCGGC
>JAGRMU010000219.1 GCA_020441165.1 Sedimentitalea sp. | reverse complement strand
GGTCGCCTCGGGCGAGATCGGGCGCGCCCCGATCGTCGCGGCGGCGCAGGATTTCAGCTTCATGGGCGGCTCGATGGGCATGTATGTGGGCAATGCGATCATCGCCGCCGCCGAGGAGGCGGTGAAGCTGAAGCGCCCGCTGATCCTCTTTTCGGCCGCCGGCGGGGCGCGGATGCAGGAGGGCATTCTCAGCCTGATGCAGATGCCGCGCACCACCGTGGCGATCCAGATGCTCAAGGAGGCGGGCCTGCCCTATATCGTGGTGCTGACCCATCCCACCACCGGCGGCGTCACCGCCTCCTACGCGATGCTGGGGGACGTGCATATCGCCGAGCCCAACGCCCTGATCTGCTTCGCCGGTCCGCGGGTGATCGAGCAGACCATCCGCGAGAAGCTGCCCGACGGGTTCCAGCGCGCCGAATACCTGCTGGATCACGGCATGCTCGACCGCGTCACCAAGCGCACCGAGATGCGCGAGGAGCTGATTTCGATCACGCGGATGCTGATGGGCCTGCCGCCGGCGGTGCGCGGAGAGCTGCCGCCCCCTGCGCCCGCCTCCGAATCGTCCGCGCCTTCCGCCGATCCGGCGCCGGGCAAGCCCGGTGACAAGAACCGCGCCGCGAGCTAGATCGCGGCCCAACACCCACCCGACTGGAGGACGCAGACATGGCACGCACACTCGTTCAGTTCGATTTCCCCTATCCCGGCCCCTGGGGCGCCGAGATGGCCCAGGCGATGGACGGGCTGGCCCGCGACATCGCCGGCGAGGAGGGGCTGCTCTGGAAGATCTGGACCGAGAGCCAGGCCGACGGGCTGGCCGGTGGCATCTATGTCTTCGAGACTCGCGCCGCCGCCGAGGCCTATCGCGACAAGCACGCCGCGCGGCTGGCCGAGTTCGGGATCTCGGACATCCGCGCCAGGCTCTTCGACATGAACGACACGCTGTCGGACATCACCCGCGCGCCGCTCTGACCGGCGCGCGCCCCACGTCTTGCGCCGCCCGCCGGGCGCGCCGTCATCCAGGTCTGCCCATGCCCAACGGTGTCCCCCCGTCCTCGGACGCGATCCTGCAGCGGATGATGGCGCTGCACCCCAAGATCATCGACCTGACGCTGGACCGGGTCTGGCGGCTGCTGGCGGCGCTGGACCATCCCGAGGCGCGATTGCCGCCGGTGATCCACATCGCCGGCACCAACGGCAAGGGTTCGACCCTGGCGATGATCCGGGCCGGGATCGAGGGTGCCGGGCGCGTTGCCCATGCCTATACCTCGCCGCATCTGGCGCGGTTTCACGAACGCATCCGGGTGGCGGGCACGCTGATCTCGGAACCCGATCTGACGGCGGTTTTGGACGAGTGCTATGCCGCCAACGAAGGCGCGCCGATCACCTATTTCGAGATCACCACCTGCGCCGCGCTGCTGGCCTTCGCCCGCACTCCGGCCGACTACACGCTGCTCGAGGTCGGGCTCGGCGGGCGGCTCGATGCGACCAACGTGGTGGCAGCGCCGCGGCTGACGGTGATCACCCCGATCTCGATGGATCACGAGCAGTATCTCGGCGACACCCTGGCGAAGATCGCCGTCGAGAAGGCCGGCATCCTCAAGCGCGGCGTGCCCTGCGTGGTCGGCCCGCAGCCCGAGGAGGCGCTGGAGGCGATCGAGGGCGTGGCCGCGCGGGTTGGCGCGCCGCTGCTGGTCCTCGGCCAGCACTGGAGCGTCGCCGAGGAACGCGGGCGGCTGGTCTACCAGGACGAGACCGGGCTGCGGGACCTGCCGCTGCCGGTGCTGCTGGGCGCGCACCAGGTGCAGAATGCCGGCGCGGCGCTGGCGGCGCTGCGGCATCTGGAGCTGGGCGACGCCGCCTACGAGGCGGCGATGCGGCGCGCCGAATGGCCAGCGCGGATGCAGCGCCTTTCAACCGGGCCGCTGGCCGAGGCTGCGCCGGGGGTCGAGCTCTGGCTCGACGGCGGCCACAATCCCGGCGCCGGCGCGGCGCTGGCGCAGGTGCTGGCGGCACTGCCGGCGCGGCCCACGCACCTGATCTGCGGGATGCTGAACACCAAGGACGTCACCGGCTATCTGCGTCCGATGGCCCCGCATGTGGAGAGCCTCACCGCGGTGTCGATCCCCGGCGAGGCCAATACGCTTGCCGCCGACCAGACCGCGGCGGCGGCCCACGCGGTCGGCATGAGGGGGGCGACGGCGCAGAGCGTGCGGGCGGCCCTCACCGCCATCGCCGGGCGCGATTCCCATGCGCGGGTGCTGATCTGCGGCTCGCTTTACCTGGCCGGATCGGTGCTGCGCGAGAACGGATAGCGCTGGAAGCGCGGCGTCTGATGACTCGCCGGGGCGCGGCCCCGGATCGCCCCCACTTTTGAACCAGCCGCGATCCTTGGCGCATCGGGAGAAGCGGGCCGACACTCCTCAGATCGCTCTAGCGATGCGCGGTCGGCCTCACCGCCCCCAATCCTCGGCCTGCATCTCGCGCAGGCGGCTGGCGGTGCGCTCGAACTCGAAGGTGCCTTCGCCCTCGACATAAAGCATCTCGGGCTCGGCGGCGGCCGAAGCGATCAGCCGGACGCGCGCCTCGTAGAGCGCGTCGATCAGGGTGACGAAGCGCTTGGCCTCGTTGAAGTTCGAGCGCGACAGGCGCGGGATCTCCTCGAGCACCAGGACCTTCACCGCATCGGCAATCGCCAGGTAGTCGGCCGGGCCCAGCATCTTGCCGCAAAGGTCGTAGAAGCTGGCCCGCGCCACGCCGTTGCGGAACTCGGGGATCTCCACCGCGCGCCCGTTGACCCGCAGCACCAGCGGATCTGCCGGCCCGCCCGAGAGATCCTTCCAGACCGCACGGATCGCGGCGCGCGCCGCCGGGCCGATCGGGGTGAAATAGACCGGCGCGCCGGCCAGCCGGTTCTGCCGGTAATCGGTGGGGCTGGTCAGTTCCCAGACCACCATGCGTTCCTTGATCAGGTCGATGAAGGGCAGGAACAGTTGCCGGTTCAGCCCGTTCTTGTAGAGATCGTCCGGCACCCGGTTCGAGGTGGTGACGATCACCACCCCGGCGGAGAAAAGCGCCTCGAACAGGCGCCCGACGATCATCGCGTCGGTGATGTCGGTGATCTGCATCTCGTCGAAGGCCAGCAGCCGCAGCGACGCGGCGACATCGGCGGCGACCGGGGCCAGCGCGTCCTCGACCCCGCGCTGGCGCGCGGCATGCAGGGCGGCGTGGATCTCCTGCATGAAGGCGTGGAAATGCACCCGCCGCGCCGGGATCCCTTCCAGCGAGTCGACGAAGAGATCCATCAGCATCGACTTGCCGCGCCCGACCCCGCCCCAGAGATAGAGCCCCTTGGGCGGCTCGGGCGGCTTGCGGAAGAGACCGCGCTTGACCGGTGCGGCAAGTCCGGCGCGGATGCGCTCGAATTCCGGCAGCACCGCCTCCTGCGCCGGATCGGGGTGCAGGGTACCGTCGGCGACCTTTCGGGTGAAAAGCTCGGGCAGGGTGGTCATGGCCAAGCCATAGCGCGGGGGCGCGGGGTTGAAAAGCGCGGGCGATCCGGCGGGGCTTCCGGTCGGGTCCGGGACCGGCTATCTCTCGCATCGCCGCAACCGTCGGGACGATCCTGGATGGACCACAAGACGCCACTCTTCACCCCGGTCCTGATCGCCGGCTGCCTGATCATCATCGTCAGCTTCGGGATCCGCGCCACCTTCGGGGTGTTCCAGATCCCGATCGCCGAGGAGTTCGGCTGGCCGCGCGCCGAGTTCTCGCTGGCAATCGCGATCCAGAACCTGGCCTGGGGCATCGGCGCCCCGGTCTTCGGCGCCATCGCCGAGAAGCTCGGCGACCGGCGCGCCATCGTCCTTGGCGCGCTCAGCTACGTCGCCGGGCTGCTGCTGACCGCGCAATCGGTGACCCCGCTCGAGCATCAGCTCTATGCCTGGCTGGTCGGCTTCGGCGTGGCCGGCACCGGCTTCGGGGTGATCCTGGCGGTGGTCGGGCGGGCGGCCTCGGACGAGAACCGGTCGATGGCGCTGGCGATCGCCGCCGCCGCGGGCAGTTTCGGACAGATCCTCGGCCCGCCCGGCGCCGAATGGCTGCTGAGCCTGGTGAGCTGGCAGGCGACCTTCGTGATCTTCGCCGGGCTGATCCTGGCGACGCTGCTGGTGCTGCCGATGATGCGGGCGCCCGAGCCGGTCGGAAAGCCCGAGCTCGAGCAGAGCATGAACGCGATCCTCGGCAAGGCCTTCCGCGATCCCAGCTTCGCGCTGATCTTCGTGGGGTTCTTCAGCTGCGGCTATCAGGTGGCCTTCATCACCGCGCATTTCCCCGCCTTCGTGACCGAGCTGTGCGGGCCGATCGCCCCCGGCGGGCTGCTGCACGGGATCGGGATCACCACCACCTCGGCGCTGGGGGCGTTGTCGATCTCGCTGATCGGCGCGGCCAATATCGGCGGCACCCTGGCGGCGGGATGGCTGGGCAAGCGCTATTCGCGCAAGTACCTGCTGGCGGGGATCTATGCCGGACGCACGGTGGTCGCGAGCCTCTTCATCCTGTTCCCGATCACCCCGGCGACGGTGATCCTCTTCTCGGTGGCGATGGGGGCGCTGTGGCTGGCCACGGTGCCGCTGACCTCGGGGCTCGTCGGCTATATCTACGGGTTGCGCTACATGGGCACGCTCTATGGCTTCGTCTTCTTCAGCCACCAGATCGGCAGTTTTCTCGGCGTCTGGATGGGCGGGCGGCTCTACGATGTCTACGGAAACTACACGCTGGTCTGGTGGGTCGGCGTGGGCGTCGGCGCGTTCAGCGCGCTGGTGCACCTGCCGATCCGCGAGCGCCCGATGGCGGCCGCCGCGATCTGATCAGGGTGCTGCCTGCCAGCGGTCGAGAATGTAGCGGCCGGTCATCAGATCGAGATGCGCGCCGCCGCCGTTCTTGAAAAGGGTGATGTCATCGGGCCCGGCGGTAAATGCGTCCAGGTCGTAGAAATCCGCGACCAGGCCCGCGCGCGCGATGACACCCTCGGCCAGCGGGATCTTCAGCTCGCCGATATGCTCGACGGTGGTGTCGAAACTGTCGACGAAGATCCGTGCCCGGCGCAGCGCGGCGTCATCCGCCTCGCGCATGTCGGGGCGGTAGGCGCCGATCAGGTTGACGTGCTGGCCCGGGCGCAGCCAGTCGCCGCGCAGCACCGGCGTGCTGGACATGGTGGCGGAAACCACGATGTCGGCGGCGCGCACGGCGGTTTCCAGATCATCCGCCACCCGCGCCCCCGGCACGCTCGCCGCCAACGCCTCGGCCTTGGCGCGGGTGCGGTTCCAGAGCGCGATCCGCGCCCCCGGGAAGCCGGCGCCGAAAGCCTCGCAGAGCGAGGCGCCCACGGTGCCGGCACCGACGATCAGGATCTCGTCGCTGTCCGGGCGCGCCAGGCGCTGCGCCGCCAGCAGGCTGTCCCCGGCGGTCTTCCACTTGGTCACAAGGTGAAAGTCGATCAGCGCCGCCAGCGTGCCGTCGCGGTCCGAATAGAGGCAGACCGCCCCGTTGATCATCGGGGTGCCCCGGTCCGGGTTGCCGGGAAACACGGTGGCGGTCTTGACCGCCGCGCCCAGCCCGTCGATCCAGGCGGCCCGGTTCAGCAGCGTGTCCTTGCCCCGGTAGAGGAACCCGTCAGTGATCTCGGCCTTGGGCAGGCGGTGCCCGGCGGCCAGCGCCGCGGTCAGGCCGGGCCAGTCGAGCCGCGCCTCGCCGGCCTCGAAGGGGATGATGGGCAGGCTCATGCGGCCTCGCTTTCGCTCAGAAGGCCGGCCGCGACCAGCCGTTCGGCCCAGCCGTCCGGGCCCTCGAAAAGATGGGTCTGCCAGCCGCGCCGCGCGGCCATGTCGACGTTCTCGGCGCGGTCGTCGGTGAAGAGCAGCGCGCCGGGCGCGATGCCGCTCGTCTCCTCGACCGTCTCGTAAATCCGCGGATCGGGCTTGATGACCTGCAGGTGGCCCGAGATGAACTGCTGGTCGAACTCGCGCAGGAAATCGTAATGGGTGGCGGCGAAATCGAAGCTCTGGATGCCGAAATTGGTCAGCGAGAAGACCGGAACCCCGCGCGCGCGCAACGCCCGCAGCAGGCGCACCGAGCGTGGGATCACCGGCGAGGCCAGCTCGAGCCAGTTGTCGTGCCACATGCGGATCTCGCTCTGCCATTCGGGATAGGCCTCGGCGGTGGCATAGATCGTGTCGGTGAAATGCCCGCCGCGATCGACGGCGTCGTTCATCGCGTGCAGGTCGACCGACGCGAACATCTCCCGGCGCCGCGCCGGGCCGATCACCTGGTCGTAGAAGCGTTCGGGTTGCCATTCGATCAGCACGTTGCCGATGTCGAAGATCACCGCCTGGGGCTGCATGGGGTCCTGTCCAAAGCTGCTTGTCGTGACGCGCGCGGCTCAGCCGGCGCGCTGCGCTGCGCGGATCTCGCGTTCGAGCGCCTCGAGAAAACGCGACCGGTCGGCCTTTGTAAAGCCCTTGCCGCCACCGCCCGCGCCCAGCGGGTTGGCGGCGCGCAGATCGGCCATCAGGTCGCGCATCGCCAGCTGCTGGCCGATATTGGCCTCGGTGAAGGCCTCGCCGGTGTGGCGCAGCACCCGCGCCCCGGCGGCGATGCAGCGCGCGGCCAGCGGGATGTCGGCGGTCACCACCACGTCGCCCGGACCGCAGCGCTCGGCGATCCACTTGTCGGCGGCATCGGCGCCCTCGGGGACGATCACCGTCTGCACCAGCGGGTTGCGCGAGGGGCGCAGCCCGCCATTCGAGACCACATGCATCGTCCAGCCGTGACGGGTGGCCACGCGCTCGGCCTCGGCCTTCACCGGGCAGGCGTCGGCGTCGATGAAAAGCGCGCCCACCGCGCCGCTCAGCCCCAGAGCGCCTGGGCGTGGAAGGCGACGTGATCCTCCATGAAGCTGGAGACGAAGAAATAGCTGTGGTCATAGCCCGGCTGCAGGCGCATCGTGGCCTGCTGGCGGCGCTCGGCGATGGCCTCGGCCAGGGCCTGCGGGCGCAGCAGGTCGATGAACTGGTCCTCGGTCCCGGTGTCGATCAGGATCGGCCCGTCGAAGCCCCGCGCGCGCATCGCCAGCGTGGCATCGTGCCTTGCCCAGGCGTCGCGGTCCGCGCCCAGGTAGGCGGTCAGCTGCTTGGCGCCCCAGTCCGAGGCCGAGGGGTTGCAGATCGGCGCCAGGGCCGAGACCGAGCGGTAGCGCCCGGGCAGGCCCATCGCCAGGGTCAGCGCGCCGTGCCCGCCCATGGAATGGCCGGTGATCGCCTGGCGGTCGGGGTCGATGGCGAAGCTGTCCGCCAGCAGCGCCGGCAGCTCCTCGGCGACATAGTCCCACATGCGGAAATGCGGCGCCCAGGGGGCCTCGGTGGCGTTCACGTAGAAGCCGGCGCCCTGGCCGAGATCGTAGTCCTCGTCATCGGCGACCCCCTCGCCGCGCGGCGAGGTGTCGGGAAAGACCAGCGCGATGCCCTGCTCGGCGGCCCAGACCTGGGCGCCGGCCTTGATCATCGCGTTCTCGTGGGTGCAGGTCAGCCCGGAGAGGTACCAAAGCACCGGGACCGGGCCGTCCGCGGCCTCCTGCGGCAGGAAGAGGCCGAAGGTCATGTCGCAGGCGCAGGCCTCGGAGCTGTGGGAATAGACGCCCTGGACGCCGCCAAAGGCCTTGTTCTCGGAGAGGGTTTTCATGGATGGCTCCTTGCTGGATCGGCCCTTGGCTAGCGGGCGGTTGCGCCCGCGTCCAGTGGCGGGGCCTCCGGCGGGAGTATTTTTGCCACAAAGAAGCTCAGGCGGGGGAGACCCAGGCGATGATCACCGGCACGGTCAGGATGCTGAGCGCGGTCGAGAAGAGGATCGCCGCCGAGACCCGGTGCGGCGCGATCCCGTAATGCTGGGCCAGCATGAAGACGTTGCCGGCCACCGGCAAGGCGGCGGCCGAGATCACCACGGTGGCCGCGAAAGGGTCGATCGGGAAGATGACGAGCACCCCCAGCGCCACGAAGAGCGGGTGTAGCAGCAGCTTGCAGCCGGTCAGCCACAGCGCCACCTGCACCCGCTCGGCGGACTTGCCGGCCAGCGAGGCGCCGATGGCGAAGAGCGCGCCGGGGGTCGCGGCGGCGCCGAGGATCGACAGGAACTCGTTCATCGGGCCGGGGATTGGCAGGTCCAGCGCCGACCAGCCGAGGCCGAGCACGATGGACACGATCATCGGGTTGCGCACCAAGCCCAGACCGATGGTGCGCAGGATCGCCAGCGACATCCGCTCGTCGCGCCCGCCATTGATCAGGATCACGATCAGGCTGGAGAACACGATCAGGTCGGTGGCCAGCACCAGCATCATCGGCCCGATCGATGCCTCGCCGAACAGCATCACGAACATCGGCAGACCGAGAAAGCCGACGTTGCCGATCACCGCGCATTGCGCCTCGATGGCGGCGGTGGGCACGTCGAGGCCGCGCAGGAACCCGACCGCGGTGGCGATGCCGTAAACGACGCCGCAGCCCCAGAGATAGCCGACCACCAGGCGCCCGTCGAACACCTCGGCCAGCGGCAGGTTCGCGGCAAAGCGGAACAGCATCGCCGAGAGCGCGAAGTAGAACACGAACCTGGTCAGGTAGGCGGTCGCCTCGGCCGTGAAGAACCGCGTC
>JAGRMU010000023.1:2600-13285 GCA_020441165.1 Sedimentitalea sp. | reverse complement strand
CCATGACCAAGACGCTGAAATCCAAGGTCAATCTTCTCTATACCGGGCGCAGCCGCCGGGCGGTGCGGTTCCGCTATGCGCTGATCGCCTTCGACGCGCTGACCATCACCTATTTCATCGCCACCGCGCCCTTTGCCGGAAACGCAACGGTGACGCTGATCGACCATCTCATCGCGATCCCGATCGTGCTGGATTTCCTGGCGCGGCTCTGGATCGCGCCGGACCGCTGGCACATGCTGACCCGGCTCTACACGATTGCCGACCTGATCGTCATCGGCTCGCTCCTGGCCGAATCGTTCTTCCTGCAGAACCTGGGCTTCCTGCGCATCCTGCGGGGGTTGCGCCTGATTCACTCCTATCACCTGCTGCGCGACCTGCGCCGCGAAAGCCGGTTCTTCCGGCGCCACGAGGACACGGTGCTGGCGGCGATCAACCTGCTGGTCTTCGTCTTCGTGACCACCTCCGCCGTCTACGCCCTCTATTTCCGGCCCACGGCGGGGCCGGAATCCTATATCGACGCGCTCTATTTCACCGTGGCGACGCTCACCACCACCGGCTTCGGCGACATCACCATGACCACGCCGGTCGGCAAGCTCCTGTCGGTGTTCATCATGGTCGTGGGCGTGGCGCTCTTCGTGCAACTGGCGCGGGCGATCTTCCAGCCCTCCAAGGTCCGCTATACCTGCCCTGAATGCGGGCTGCAGCGCCATGACATCGACGCGGTGCATTGCAAGCATTGCGGACACCAGCTGAAGATCCGGACAGAAGGGGTCGAATGACGCCGCGCTTGGGCCGCGCGCAATTGAATTGCATCCGCCGCATTTCGCCTTCGCGCGTTAACCTATTGTTAAGAAAGAGATGGATCGACTCGCCCGCTGCCCTGTAAAACCGTGACGGGGCGCGAAATGGACGAGTTATGAAGAGTGATATCGCAGCCGCCGTGCTCCTCGAGAGGATCGTGCGCGACAGTTACGGCTCGAAACGATCGAGCGAGATCCAGCCCCTGCAATGGTCGATCCTGCGCTTCCTGCAGCAGGCGCAGGACGGCGGGAGCAATCTCAGCACGATCACCCAGCATCTGGGCCTGACCCTGTCGCCGGTCAGCCGCGCGGTGCAGACCCTGTGCAAGCGCGGGCTGGTCTCCAAGCGGGTCAATCCGAAGAACGCCCGCGAGGTGATCGTCACCCTTACCGAGGACGGGGTCGACACCCTGGCCGAGGACCCTTTGCTCAACATCGCGCGCGGGCTTCGGCGCCTGCCCGAGGGGCAGCGGGCGCAGTTCATCCGCGCGATCCGCGATCTGGCCGGCTGCGACCAGCTGCGCCGCGCAACCCTGCGCAGCCGCGACCGCTCGGCGGGGTGAACGCCGCATCCCTGGCCGATCACGCGCCGGTGCATTGACGCTGCGCCGGCGCAGCGGTTACGCTGGTCGCATTGGCACGGGCGCCTTCCCGTTCCGGGTCGGGGCGCTGCCGAGGCCGACAAGGAGGCGTGCTGCGATGAACCCCGCACTCGAAACCCGGCGCCGCGTGATCTTCAAGGCGTTCGATACCTATGTCATTGCCGACCGCGATTTCCGCGCCGCGGCCACCGATGCCGCGCGGTTCTTTCCCGGCGAGCCGACCCACGGCGTCTGGCACGTGGGCGATCCCGGATCGCGGATCCGCAGGCTCTACGAGACCCGCGACCACGCTTTGCAGCGGCTGCTGGTGGCGCGGATGAAACTGCGCACCGCCAAGGGGCGGCTGGACGGGACGGCGCCGTAGAGGGCGAGTCAGCCCGCCGCCAGACCCCGCCCCTTCAGCAGCGCCTCGACCCCGGGCATCCGGCCACGGAAGGCGAGATAGAGCTCCTCGGCGTCGCGCGAGCCGCCCGACGAGAGGATATGCTCCTCCAGCGCCCGGGCGCGGTCCGGATCGAAGGCGCCGCCCGCCTCCTGGAAGGCGGCGAAGGCGTCGGCATCCATCACCTCGGACCACATGTAGCTGTAATAGCCGCTGGAATAGCCGTCGCCCGAAAAGACATGGGCGAAATGCGGCGTCGCGTGGCGCATGGTGATGGCATGGGGCATCCCCAGTTCGGCCAGCACCTCGGCCTGGCGCGCCATCGGGTCGGCCGGCGCCGCGCCCTCGTGGAAGGCCAGGTCGACCAGCGCCGAGGCGACATATTCCACGGTCTGAAACCCCATGTCGAAAGTCGCCGCGCCCAGCACCTTGTCCAGCAGGTCTCGCGGCATCGGCGCGCCGGTCCCGGCATGGGTGGCGAACTCGGCCAGCACCTCGGGCACCTCCAGCCAGTGCTCGTAGAGCTGGCTGGGCAGTTCGACGAAATCGCGCGCCACCGAAGTGCCGGAAATGCTCTCGTAGGTCACGTCGGAGAGCATCTGGTGCAGGGCATGGCCGAACTCGTGAAAGAGGGTGCGCGCGTCGTCCCAGGACAGCAGGCAAGGATCGCCCTTGGCGAAGTTGCAGACATTGATCACCACCGGGGCCTGGACCTGCGGAAATTTCGCCTGGGACCGCATGGCGCTGCACCAGGCGCCCGAGCGTTTCGAGCCGCGGGCGAAATAATCGCCGATGAACACCGCGACGTGGGCGCCGCCCCGCGTCACCTCCCAGGCCCGGCAGTCGGGGTGATAGAGCGGCAGGTCGAGCGGGCGGAACTCCAGCCCGAAGAGGCGGTGGGCACAGGCGAAGGCGGCCTCGATCATCCGGTCGAGCTGCAGGTAGGGCTTCAGCGCCGCCTCGTCGAGATCGTGCTCGGCGCGGCGCCGCTTCTCCGCGTAATAGCGCCAGTCCCAGGGCTCGAGCGGGCCGTTGACCCCGTCCGCCTGCATCAACCCGGCCAGGATCTCCGCATCCGCCTCGGCGCGCGCCTTCGCCGGCTCCCAGACCGCCATCAGCAGTTTGCGCACCCGGGCGGGGTCCTTGGCCATCTCGGTTTCCAGCTTGTAGGCGGCGAAGCTGTCATGGCCCAGCAGCGCCGCGCGCTCGGCGCGCAAAGCCAGGATCTCGGCGGCGATGGCGCGGTTGTCGGTCTTCCCGCCATTCGCCCCGCGGGCGACCCAGGCGGCATAGGCCCGGGCGCGCAACTCGCGGCGCGGCGAGAATTGCAGGAAGGGCACGATCAGCGAGCGCGAGAGGGTGACCGCCGGGCCGTTCAGACCCCGATCGCGCCCCGCCTCGCGCGCCGCGTCGATCACGAACTCCGGCAGGCCGTCCAGATCCTCCTCGGCCAGCGCCATGTGCCAGTCGCGTTCGTCGGCCAGCAGGTTCTGGGTGAACTCGGTGCCCAGCACCGCCAGCCGCGCCTTGATCGCCTTCAGCCGCGCCTCCGCGTCCCCCTCCAGCGCGGCCCCCGCGCGCAGGAACCCGCGATGGGTCAGCATCAGCACCCGCGCCTGTTCCGCGCTCAGGTCCAGCGCGTCGCGCCGCGCCCAGAGATCGGCGACGCGGGCAAAGAGCGCCTTGTTGCCCGAGATCTCGGACTGGTGCGCCGCCAGTTTCGGCGAAAACGCGCGCTGCAGCGCCTCGCGCGCGGGGTTGCTGTCGGCCCCGGAGACGGTGAAGAACACCGACAGAACCTTGTCGAGATCGCGCCCGGCGGCCTCCAGCGCCTCGATGGTGTTGGCGAAGCTCGCGGGCTCGGGATTACCCGCAATGGCGTCGATCTCGGCGCGATGCGCGGCCAGCGCCGCCTCCAGCGCCGGGGCGAAATCACCGTCCGAGATTGCATCGAACGGGGCGATCCCGAAGGGTGTGGTCCAGGGGGCGAGAATCGGGTTGGTCATGGGGGGCTCCTTTGCCGGGTGCGTTATTGGTTCAATCTTCCGATCTGCAACTTCCGTTCAGTGGAACGAGGGCAGCGCCCGAACCGAGGGGTGGGCGAGAAGCGCCCGCCCCGTGGGGGCGGTTCGGGCGCTGCCCGGCGCTGGCGCCGGGCGGAACGATTGAGATGTGCATTAGATATCGTCAACGATTCCCGACCTGCGAATCGAAAACCTGCGCGACCCGCGTTTTCAAACGCTGACACTCGCCGACGGATCCTGCTCTTCCGTACTACCCGCCCCGCAGACCGGGCAATCCTCGCGCCGGGTCAGCGCGATCGTCCGGGTCTCGCCATAGAGCGCGTCGTAGATCAGCATCTGCCCGCGCAGCGGCGTGCCGGCCCCGGCGATCAGCTTGATCGCCTCGACCGCCATCATCGCCCCGATCACCCCCGGCAGCGGCCCGATCACCCCGGCCTCGGCACAGGAAGGCGCAAGGCCCGGCGCCGGGGCCTGGGGGAAGATGCATTGATAGCAGGGCCCCGCGCGCGCCGGATCGAAGACGCTGAGCTGCCCCTCCCATTGCGACAGCGCCCCCGAGACCAGGGGCTTGCCCGCCGCCACGGCAGTGGCATTGGCCAGATAGCGGGTGTCGAAATTGTCGGTGCCATCGAGGATCAGATCGTAGTCGGCGAAAAGCTCCGGCGCGATCTCGGGTGTCAGGCGGCGGTGATAGGGGCGCACCGCGACGGCGGGGTTCTGCGCCAGCATCGCCGCCTGCGCCGACTGCACCTTGGGCAGGCCGATATCGGCGGCGCGGTGGATCACCTGGCGCTGCAGGTTGGCGTTCTCGACCACATCGTCGTCGATCACCCCGATGGTGCCGACCCCGCCGGCGGCCAGGTATTGCAGCGCCGGCGCGCCCAGCCCCCCGGCGCCGATCACCAGCACCTTCGCGGCCTTCAGCCGCGTCTGCCCCGGCCCGCCGATCTCGCGCAGCACGATATGACGGGCATAGCGTTCGAGCTCGCCCTCCGAGAAACGGCCCGCCGGCCGCGGCGCCGCGGCGGGCGGGGCTGCGCGCCTCTCGGCGCGCCGGCGCAGCGCCGCAACCCCCAGCCCGTAGATCAGCGCCAGCACCCCGAAGCCGCCGAGCAGCAGCCAGAGCGCCGGCGAGCCCCCCGTCGCCTCGCGCAGGGGATGACCGTCCGGCAGCAGCAACTGTTCGAGCAGCACCGCGGCGAAAAGCACGAGCAGCATGTAGAGGCGCTGGCGGCGCAGTGCCCCCATCAGCGCCCCGATCCCCCAGAGCGTCGCCGCCATGATCCCGACCAGCAGCATCAGCCGCGCCCGGTCGAGCCGAAGCCGCCGGCCCCGCGCTCGGTCCCGGTAAGGCTCGATGCCAGGTCGAACCGCGCCTGCACCACCGGCGCCACCACCATCTGGGCGATGCGGTCGCCATGGGCGATCACGAAGGGAGCGTCTCCGGCGTTCATCACGATCACCCCCAGCGGCCCGCGATAGTCGCTGTCGATGGTGCCGGGGCTGTTGGGCAGGGTGATCCCATGCTTGAGCGCCAGGCCCGAGCGCGGCCGGACCTGCACCTCGTATCCCTCGGGCACCTCGATGCGCAGGCCGGTCGGCACCAGCGCCCGCGCCCCCGGCGCGAGGGTCAGCCGCCCGCGATCCGGCAGGTTGGCGCGCAGATCGGCCCCCGCCGCGCCGGCCGTCGCATAGGCGGGAAGGCCCAGGGCGGGATCGGCGCCGTCGTCGAACATCACCCGGATCGCAATCATCGGCCCCTCGCGGCTCAGGAGGCCAGGGCGGCGGCGACGCGCGCCGCGAGGCGCTCGGCCACCTCGGCCTTGCCCATGCGCGGCCAGGCCTCGGCGCCCTCCTCCGAGATCAGCACCACCGCGTTCTCGGTGCCCCCCATGATCCCGGTCGCCGGGCTGACATCGTTGGCGAGGATCCAGTCGCAGCACTTGCGCGCCCGCTTGGCTGTGGCGTTGGCGATCACGTCGTCGGTCTCGGCGGCAAAGCCGATCACCAGGCGCGGGCGTCCCTTCGCCATCTGCGCCACCCGCGCCAGAATGTCGGGGTTCTCGGCGAATTCCATCACCGGCAGTCCGTCGCGGCTTTTCTTCAGCTTGCGGTCCGAGGCGCTGGCCACCCGCCAATCGGCCACCGCCGCGGCGAAGATGCCGGCATCGACGGGCAGCGCCGCATCGACCGCCTCCGACATCTGCAGCGCGGTCTCGACCCGCACCACCTCAACCCCCTCGGGGGGCGGCACCTCGGCCGGGCCGGTGACAAAGATCACCTCCGCGCCCAGCCCCGCCAGCGCCCGTGCGATGGCCGTGCCCTGCGCCCCGGAGGAGCGGTTGGCGATATAGCGCACCGGGTCGATCGGCTCGTGGGTCGGGCCCGAGGTCACCAGGATGCGCTTGCCGGCCAGCGGCCCCTGCCCCAGCGCCCGCTCGATGGCGGCCAGGATCTCGTCCGGCTCGGCCATCCGCCCGGGTCCGAACTCGCCGCAGGCCATGCTGCCCTCGTTCGGGCCGACGAAGGCGATCCCGTCGGCGGCCAATTGGGCCCGGTTTCGCCTTGTCGCGGGGTGCTGCCACATGCGGACGTTCATCGCCGGGGCGATCAGCACCGGGGTGTCGGTGGCCATCAGCAGGGTCGAGGCCAGATCGCCGGCAAGCCCCGCCGCCATCTTGCCCATCAGGTCGGCGGTGGCCGGGGCCACGACCACCAGATCGGCGCTGCGCGAGAGCTGGATATGGCCCATCTCGGCCTCGTCGGTCAGATCGAAGAGATCGCCGTAGACCTTGCACCCGGCCAGCGCCGAGACCGAGAGCGGGGTGACGAACTGCGCCCCCGCGCGGGTCAGCACCGGCGTCACCTCGGCGCCCCGGTCACGCAGCCGCCGGATCAGCTCGAGCGTCTTGTAGGCGGCGATGCCGCCGCCGATGATCAGCAAGATGCGCCTGGATGCCAGCAAAACCCCTGTCCCCCTGCCCCGGATGGCGCGACCATAGGCGCGCGGGCCGAAACGCGCCAGACCCTATCCCCGTGTCAATCCGGCTTGGCGAAGACCGCGCAGGGATCCTCGCGCGGCACCGGGGGGCTGTCGATCACCGCGTCGAACACGCCCTCGATCTGCCCGTCCTCGGACTGGCCCAGCACGAAGACGCGCAGGTCCGGCCGGACCCGGCGCAGGTAGACCGGGATGCCCCAGTCGACGCGGGCATGGCCGTTGCCGGTGATCACCGCCACCGGGCCGCCGGTTTCGTCCATCGCCGCGATCACCGCGCGCGCCAGCACCGCGTCGCGCAACCGCTGCACGCGGACCATCGCGCCCAGGCTGTCCTGCGGGATCGCGTCGCAATGGGCCAGCATCTGCGCCGCCTCGCGCTCGGCCCGTTCGGCGGCGGGCAGCGGCACGGTCAGCCCGAACCGGGCGGCGTCGGCGCCGAAGGCCACCGCCTCTCCGGTGTCGATCGCCGCCATCGCCGCGGCGCGCGGCACGTTGCCGCCATAGATGCGCGCGCCCGCGGGCGCGGCGCTGAAGATCGGATGATACATGTCGAATTCCGGCCAGCCCTGATCGGTCCACTCGAGCGCCTTCGCCATCTCCTCGGGCTGGCTGATCAGCGCGGCGTCGATGCGCCGGGCGCCGACCTCGGTCAGCATCTCCCAGACCACCGCAGAAGGCTCGAGCAGCGCGATCGCCGCTTCCTGCACCTTGTGATGGGCGGGATTGTCGTGGATCTCGCCCAGGATGACCACATCGGCGGCGGTCATGGCCGCGGCAATCTCGGGAGGAATCAGCGGCGCCGCATCCTGAGCGGAGGCGGCGCCGATTGCGATGAACAGGCCGGCCGCGAGGCCGAAGGACATACTTCTCATGCGAGGAAGTGTTGCACCTCGCGCGCGTGCGCTTCAAGCGATTTGCGCATCTTCTGGAACGCCGCCGCTTCCAGCTGGCGCACCCGCTCCTTGGAAAGGTTCAGCTCGCCGCCGAGGCTCTCCAGGGTGCGCGGCTCCTCGCGCAGCTTGCGCTCGCGGACGATGAACCGCTCGCGCTCGTTCAGCGCCGTCATCGCCTCGATCAGCCAGTCGCGCAGCCGGGCGCGATCATGCTCGTCCTCGACCAGCTCGGCGGCCTGCGGGCTCTCGTCCTCCAGCGTGTCGATCCAGGTGCGGCCCTCGTCCTCGACCGTCTGCGTGGCGTTGAGCGAGAAATCCGATCCCGACAGCCGCCCCTCCATCATCTCGACATCGTGCAGCGGCACCCCGATCTCGGTCGAGATCAGCTGGTGAAGCTGGTGCTTGTCCAGCATCTCGCCCTGCTTCGCGGCCTCGCGTTCCAGTCGCGCCTGCACCCGGCGCATGTTGAAGAAAAGCGACTTCTGGCTGCTGGTCGATCCGGTGCGCACCATCGACCAGTTGCGCATCACGTGGTCCTGGATGCTGGCCTTGATCCACCAGACGGCATAGGTCGAGAAGCGCACGCCACGATCCGGGTCGAACTTGTCGGCGGCCTTCATCAGGCCGAGGCCCGCCTCCTGGATCAGATCGTTCATCGGCGCGCCGTAGCGGCGGAACTTGCCGGCCATCGAGATCGCCAGGCGCATGTAGGCTGTGATCAGACGATGCAGCGCCGCCTCGTCGCGGTGATCGCGCCAGGCATAGGCGAGGGCGCGTTCGGTTTCTGCATCCAGAAACTCGGCGCGCATCGCCCGGCGCGACATCGTCATGTCTCTCGAAGTGTCCAGTGGCATGTCACCCCTCCCGGTTTCAGCGGCCGCCGACGCGCGGCTTGTCCTCCATCTCTGCCAAGTATACGCGGAAGGGTGACGTTTGGTTCACAACGGGGTTCAATTAAAAGTGTATCCGGCGATAAGCTTTGTTCTGGGCGGTGCGGCCGCGGGCAAGTCGGTCTTTGCCGAGGAACTGGTTGCCCGGTCAGGGCTGGACAAGGTCTACCTGGCCACGGGCGAGGCGCGCGATGCCGAGATGGCGGCCAAGATCGACGTGCATACCGCCCGCCGCGGCGCCGACTGGACCACCATCGAGGCGCCGCTGGACCTGGCCCCGGCCCTCTCCGGCCTCGCGCCCGGGCAGATCTGCCTGCTCGACTGCGCCACCTTCTGGCTCTCGAACCACCTGCTGGCCGGCCATGACATCGCCGCCGAGCAGGCGGCGCTGCTGGCGGCGATCCGCAGCTGCGCCGCGCCGCTGGTGATCGTCTCGAACGAGGTCGGCACCGGGATCGTGCCTGACAACGCCCTCGCCCGCGCCTTTCGCGATGCCCAGGGCCGGCTCAACATCGAGCTGGCGCGCGCCGCCGACCTGGCGGTGCAGGTGGTCGCCGGCCTGCCGCTGGTGCTGAAGGGCGCGCTCCCGTGACCCGCCTGCACCTGGTGCGCCACGGCCCGACCCATGCGAAAGGCATGGTCGGCTGGTCGGACCTGCCCGCCGACCTGTCGGACCAAGCGGCGCTGGACCGGCTTTCCGCGGCGCTGCCGGACAGCGCGCTGCTGGTCTCGTCGGACCTGGCGCGCGCGGTGCAGACCGCCGACGCGCTGGCCGGGCGACGCACGCGCCTGCCCCATGACCGCGCCCTGCGCGAGATGCATTTCGGCGCCTGGGAACTGCGCCG
Organism: Sedimentitalea sp.; assembly: GCA_020441165.1. Taxonomy (GTDB): domain Bacteria; phylum Pseudomonadota; class Alphaproteobacteria; order Rhodobacterales; family Rhodobacteraceae; genus JAGRMU01. The sequence continues at coordinate 3,848 of JAGRMU010000023.1, read as the reverse complement.
CCATGCCGAGATCGAGGCCGAGGACCCGGACCGCATCCGCGCCTTCTGGGAGCACCCGGGCGAGACCCGTCCGCCGGGCGGCGAAAGCTGGCACGAGCTTTCCGCCCGCGTCGATGCCGCCATCGACGCGCTGATCGCCGCCCATCCCGGCGCCGATCTCGTCATCGTCGCCCATTTCGGGGTGATCCTGACGCAGGTGCAGCGGGCGCTGCGGCTGGCTCCCGACCAGGCCTTCGCGCAGCGCATCGCTCCGCTGTCGCTGACCTGCCTGATCCGCACCGCTGCCGGCTGGGAGGCCGGCCCGATCAACCGCCTGCCCTGACCCCTCGTCCCCGCAAGGAGCCGCCCATGACCTACGACCTCTACCTCGGCGACCGCATGTATTCCAGCTGGTCGCTGCGCGGCTGGCTGATGTTCGAGAAGTTCGGCCTGCCGGCCCGCGTCCACATGGTCGGGCTCTATGCCGGCACCATGGCGCAAGACCTGGCGCCACTCGCCCCGGCGCGGCTGGTGCCGGCGGTGCGTACGCCGGAGGGCACGATGATCGGCGAAAGCCTCGCCATCGCCGAAACCCTGGCCGAACGTCACCCCGGGGCCGGCCTCTGGCCGCAGGACCCGGCGGCCCGCGCCACCGCGCGCTGGCTTTGTGTCGAGATGGCCTCGGGCTTCGCGGCGCTGCGGGGCGATTGCCCGATGCAACTGCACCGCTGCTATCGCGGGTTTGCGCCTTCGACAGCGGTGCGGGCCGATCTGGAGCGCATCGAGACACTCTGGCGCCACGCGCGGTCGGTGTCGGGCAGCGACACGCCCTGGCTCTTCGGCGGCTACTCGCTGGCCGACGTGTTCTACACCCCCGTCGCCGCCCGCATCGTCGGCTACGGCTTGCCGGTCTCGCCCGAGGCGCGCGCCTATTGCGCGGCGCTTCTCGGCGATCCGGCGGTGGTCCGCTGGCGGAGGGAAGCGCTGGCCGTCCGCTATGACCCCGAACCCTATGCGCTGGAGCTGCCATCCGATCCATGGCCGGACGGCGCCTGATCTTCGTCATCCGCTGACCGGGGACCGGGTGCCCTTGCCGCCCGGCGCGGCGGCGGCTAGGTTTTCGCAAATCACGCAAGGGAACCGCCGTGCCCAACAATCCCGCCATCACCGGCACCGGGGTATTCACCCCGCAGCAGGTCATCTCGAACGCCGAGCTGGTCGCCGCCTTCAACGCCTATGCGGACCGGTTCAATGCCGAGCACGCCGAGG
>JAGRMU010000023.1:1468-2453 GCA_020441165.1 Sedimentitalea sp. | reverse complement strand
CCCGGGGTGATGGCCGAGATGGGGGTCGACGCCGCGCGCAAGGCGCTGGCCCAGGCCGGCAGATCGGCCGCCGACGTGGACGCGGTGATCTGCGCCGCCTCGAACATGGAGCGCGCCTATCCGGCCATCGCCATCGAGATCCAGAACATCCTTGGGATCAAGGGGTTCGCTTTCGACATGAACGTCGCCTGCTCCTCGGCCACCTTCGGGCTGCAGGCCGCCGCCGACATGATCCGCGCCGGCTCGATCCGCTCGGCGCTGGTGGTGAACCCCGAGATCTGCTCGGGCCACCTGGAATGGCGCGACCGCGACTGCCATTTCATCTTCGGCGACGTGGCCACCGCCACCCTGATCGAACGCGGCGAAGAGGCGCAGGGCGCGCATTTCGAGGTGATCTCGACCCGCTGCGCCACCGAGTTCTCGAACAACATCCGCAACAACAACGGCTTTTTGCGCCGCACCCGGCCCGACGGGCTCGCCGACCGGCGCGACATGCAGTTCATGCAGAACGGGCGCAAGGTGTTCAAGGAGGTGCTGCCGCTGGTCAGCGCCCATATCGCCACCCATCTGGAGGACGAAGGCGTCGCGCCCGCCGATCTGCGGCGGCTCTGGCTGCACCAGGCCAACAAGGCGATGAACGATTTCATCGGCCGCAAGGTGCTGGGCCGGATCCCGGCGCCCGAGGAACAGCCCAACATCCTGCAGGACTATGCCAACACCTCCTCGGCGGGCTCGATCATCGCCTTTGCGAAATACTCGGACGACCTGGCCGAGGGCGACCTGGGCCTGATCTGCTCGTTCGGCGCCGGCTATTCGGTGGGCTCGGTGCTGCTGCGCCGCCACGCCTGACGGTGGCGCCCGGCCCGCTCAGATCTCGTCGTCTGCGACGCTGCCTTCCTGTTCGAGGTGCAGCTTCATGTCGATCAGCACCTGCTGCAGCAACGTCGTCTCGCGCAACAGCCGCTTGGCCTCGTTGACGGTGATG
>JAGRMU010000023.1:0-1451 GCA_020441165.1 Sedimentitalea sp. | reverse complement strand
GCTGATACTCGGCCATCAGCATCGCAAAGCGCTGGCTCAGCGCGATGACATCGGCATTCACCCCGCCCGAGCCCGGCGCGTTGGGCTGGCGGTCGTCATAGGAGAGCGCGATGTTCTTCAGCTCGGCCAGCGCCGCGGTCACGTGCGGATAGGAGGCGACCGCCTCGAGCCGGGCCACCGCATCGACCGGCATGAAGCGGTCGGCATGCTCGTCCATTTCCGAATAATAGCGCCCCAGCGTCGCCTTGGACTTGCCGGTGGCCTGGCAGGCGGCCTCGATCCCGACATCCTTGACCAGCGCCTCGGTGTGCTTCTTCAGGTAACTGCCAACATCCGCCATGCAAAGATTTCCCAACCAATTCAGTACCGGCCCGCACATGCAAACGGGGAACCCCTCCGGCTTTTTCCCATTTTCGCTTTCGAGTCAACGTGTCATGACTTGTGCATCCCGGATGGTTTTCGGGACGGTGACGAGTTTCCGGCGGCATTTTCGCCGGTCTGCGAGTTGGCCGCGGGAGCGTGTTTCTTGTTTCCTCCTGCGGCCTCGGTCGATTTCCGGCCAAAGGGCGACGCCGCCACGTGCCGGCGCTGTATCCATCCCCAAGGGGCCGTTCCTCCCCGGATCGTCCTCGGCCGCGGCGGCGCCCTGACCCTTTCCCGGCGACTTGAACGACGTCTCGGCACGGCTTAGACCGCCGCCATGGCCAAGCTCTACTTCAACTACTCGACGATGAATGCCGGCAAGTCCACCCTGCTGCTGCAGGCCTCGCACAACTACCGCGAACAGGGGATGCGGACCTACCTGCTGACCGCCCGCATCGACGGGCGCGCGGGTACCGGCCGGATCGCCTCGCGCATCGGCATCGGCACCGAGGCCGACACGTTCGACGAGGCCAGCGACCTGCAGGCGATGATCACGGCGCGCCGCGCGCAGGCACCGCTGGCCTGCGTCTTCGTGGACGAGGCGCAGTTCCTGACCCCCGCCCAGGTCTGGCAACTGGCGCGGGTGGTCGACGATCTGAACCTGCCGGTGCTCTGCTACGGGCTGCGCGTGGATTTCCGCGGCGCGCTTTTTCCCGGCTCGGCGACGCTGCTGGCGATCGCCGACGAGATGCGCGAGGTGCGCACCATCTGCCGCTGCGGACGCAAGGCGACGATGGTGATCCGCCAGGACGCGGAAGGCCGCGCCGTCACCACCGGCGCCCAGGTGCAGATCGGCGGCAACGAGACCTACGTCTCGCTTTGCCGCCGGCACTGGCGCGAGGCGACCGGCGACCGCGCGCCGGGAACCGCGGACTGATCCGGCGCGTTTTCCCAGAAACTTCGCACAGGGGAAAGGAGAGCCGACATGACCCGCTTGCGATTCTACATGGCCGTCCTGGCCGGCACGTCCATCGCCGGGGCGGCGCTGATCGCCGCTTTCAGCTTCGGATGGTATTCATGGACCGCCA
>JAGRMU010000218.1:742-4328 GCA_020441165.1 Sedimentitalea sp. | reverse complement strand
CGGACGGCCTCGGACCTGGCGATCAACCGCGCGGACCATGCCGCCTTCCAGCAGCAGGGCTGGGGCGCCATCCCCGGGAGCGAGCATTTCTTCGGCAACCTGCCCGCCGAACCCGCCGCCGATCCCAACCCCAACTACCACATGCCCAGCGACACCTTCGTCGATCTCGACTATGCGCGCGACATCACCTGCGCCTTCGCCAAGGCGATCAAGGACATGGCGGTCTGAGGGCGGGTCCGGGGCTGGCCCCAACGGAACCGCCCCGGCCATTGCGCCGAGGATCGGTTCCGACGCAAGGGCGACGGCAATCCGAGACCGCGCCCGGGACGACCCGTCATCGCCGCGACACTGCGGCGGCGAAGGGTTTCAGCGCAGCCCGTCCTCGCCCCTGACATCGGCGGCGGCCAGCCCGCCCATCCGGTCGTGGATGCGCGGCCCGCGCGCCATCGCCAGCGCCAGCAGCAGCTCGCCCGCGCGCGGCCCGTCCGGCAGCCCCACCTCCATGCCGTCGAAATGGCTGCGCACATAGGCAGCGTTGATGTGCCCCAGCGGGATGTCGATGCGGGTGCCGACCCCGCCCATCTTCATCGACGAGGGCACGATCGCCTTCGCCTCGCCCAGCCGTTCGCGCATCGCATAGCCGCCGGGCACGTGCCAGAGCGCGGTATGCTCCAACTCTCCGCCCTCGCCCACCAGCGCCGCCTTGCCATAGGCGTCGATGCCGTCCATTCCGCCCATCGCCTCGATCAGCCGGTCGGTCATCGCCAGCCCCAGCGGCTTGAGATCCTCCATCGCGCCCTGCAGGTCGGCCTCGAACCGGCCCGCGAAGGGGTTGCGCACCAGCGCCAGAATCGCGGCGCGGCGGCGCGGCCGCCCGGGGGGAGGGCCGCCGTCATGGTGGATGTCCTCGATGAAGATCATCGTCTTGCGCAGGGTGAAGTCAGGCATGGAGCAATTCTCCGGTCATGGCATCGGTCAGAGCGACGGGGCCTACTGTGCCGCTTTCCCCGGCCAGCGACAACAGCGCGGCATGGATCAGCCCGCGCCGGCGGCAGTCCTCGGCGAAGCGGGTGCCGCGCGCCAGCGCGCGGGCGATCTCAGTCCCCGTCAGCGGCCCGACCGCCACGGTGACAGGGCGAGCGCCCAGGTCGCTGTCCGGCGCCAGATCGCGGGCCGGCACCCGCCGGATCCGCTCGCAGCCGGGCAGGTCCACCGCGTTGGCGATCAGGGTCGCGGCGGCATCGGCCGCGGCGGCGTTGCGGGCCAGAACCGTGACGCTGTCGGCGATGCCCAGCGAGTGGCTGCGCCCGCGCCAGCCCGATGTGGCGATGCCGCGCACCGGGTCGGCATGGGTGACGGTCGCCCGCGCCGGGAACGTCCCGGCGAGCGCGGCGGTGAACCGCGCGCCTTCCGCCAGGTGCAGCGCGACGTCGCCGCCGTTGTTGACATAGGCGCGGGTGATCCCGCCCGGCGCGCAGGTCACCCGCAGCATCGCGTCGGCCACCGCCCCGGCGACGGCGGCCATCGGGGTGACGAAGACGCCGCCATGGGGGCGCACCGCGTCAGCCATGGCGCGCGCCACCGCGCCCCGGAACCGATGCTGCGCGCGCAGCGGGCGCCGCAGCTCCGGCAACTCATCGACCAGCTCCTGCAGGATCGTGTCGAACCGCTCCACCGCCGCGCGCAGTCCCGCCGCGCGCCCCGGCCCCTCGGCATCGACGATCAGGTCGATGGGCCCGTGATTCAGGTGCAGGCGGCGCCCATCCGGCAGGAAGGCGACTTGCGGCCCCGCCATCCTAGTCGCCGACCGGGCCGACGGCGCGCAGATCGGCGCCGTATTCGCCGCCATGGCGCAGCACGTCCTCGAGCGTCCGCACCGCCCCGTCGTGACCTCCGAGCGCGCGGTATTCGGCGCGCGAGGTGGTGAATTCCAGCGGCGCGACGAGCGCCGGGGTCGGCACATGACCGAAGGCGCGATCCGGCATCCGCGTCACGTCCGCCATGATGGTGATGCCGCCGCCGGGCCAGACATGGGCCGGCGCCCCGCCGACGGTGATCCGGGTCCGTCTCGCCTGCACCGAGCGGGTCAGCCGCACCGGATTGCGCGTGACCCCGGCGCGCAGCGACCCGCCCGCCCCGCCCATGAACAGCACCGTGCAGAGCGCCGGCTCGCAGTTCTCGGCGATCAGGTCCACCGTGGGCCGCAGCCGCTCGGGCAACGGGGCGGGGCGCGGCGCCAGAGCCTCGTCCAGCACGAAATAGCCCCAATCCTCGCCGGTGGTCGACACCATCAGCAGCGTCAGCCCCGGCCGCGCGCCCTTCTTCGGGTTCCAGTCCCCGAGGATGGTCAGCGGGTCGGCGATGTCGGTGCCGCCCCAGCCCAGCCCCGGCGCGGCCACCCGGAAATAGCGCCCCGGCGTCGAGCGGTGGCCGCGGATCCGGATCCCGGTGTCGGGCCAGTCCAGCACCTTGCCGGCCTGGTGCTCGCTGACCACGCCGGTGATGTGATCGTCGACCACCACAACCTCGTCCACAAGCCCCCGCCACTGGCTGGCGAACATGCCGATGGTGGCCGAGCCGCAGCCGACCCGCATCCGCGCCTCGGCGCGCCCGTCGACGATCGGTGGCTGGCCGGCCTGCACCACGACGCCGGCGCCGCCGTCCACGGTCAGGTCCACCGCCTCGCGGTTGCACAGGCGCAGAAGCGCCTCGCAGGTGGCCCGGCCCTCGGGCTTGGAGCCGCCGGTCAGATGTGCGACCCCGCCGAGGCTCAACATCTGGCTGCCGTATTCGGCGGTGGTGACATGGCCCACGGCCTCGCCGCCGGCGCGCACCGTCGCCGCCTCGGGCCCCAGGTGACGGTCGGTGTCGATCTTCACCTTGACGCCGCAATAGGAAAAGATCGCCTCGGTGACCACGGTGACGAAATCGGCGCCTTCGACCTCGCGGCTGACGATGAAGGGCGCGGGCTTGTAGTCGGGATAGGTGGTGCCGGCGCCGATGGCGGTGACGGCCAGGTCGTCGCCGGCCAGCGTCCCGTCCCAGTCGCGTTCCAGGAAGGGCCTGATCTCGCCGCCTGCCGCAAGGCGCCGGTCCAGCACCGTCAGGGGATCGCAGCGGACGATCCGGCCGCCCTGGTTGGCGTAGCGGTCGCAGGCGCCGATCCGGCCCTCGGCGATGTAACACATGACCGGGCAGGCATCGCAGCGGATCTTCTCGGCGCGCGGGCGGGCCTTCGCGCTCATCGCTGCGCCTGCGCGGCGCGGATCGCCGCCAGCACCCGGTGCGGCAGGGCCGGCAGGCGGGTGATCCGCGCGCCCGAGGCGTGGCGGATCGCGTTCAGGATCGCCGGGGCGGTAGGGATCAGCACGTGCTCGCCCAGGCCCTTGGCGCCCATCGGTCCCTCGGGGTCGGGCACCTCGACCAGGATCGAGCGGATCCGCGGCATGTCGCCCACCGTCGGGATCAGGTAGTCGTGCAGATTGTCGGTGCGCCCGGGCAGGTATTCCTCCATCAGTGCCATGCCCAGCCCCTGGGCGATGCCGCCCTCGATCTGGCCTTCGGCGAGCAGCGGGTTGATCACCCG
>JAGRMU010000218.1:0-608 GCA_020441165.1 Sedimentitalea sp. | reverse complement strand
GGCGGGTCATAGCTTTCCTCGACCGAGAGCGCATAGCCGCGCGCATCCTCCGGCAGGGCGGACAGGTCGATCCGGCGCAGATGCGCGCCGTCGCTCACCTCGACGCCGGCGCCGCTCAGCGCCAGCCGCGCCTGCTCGCCCATGTTGGTGCGTTGCAGGATGGCGGCGCGCAGCGCACGTCCCGCCAGCATCGCCGCCTTGCCGGTGATCACCGTCTGCCGCGAGGCCGAGGTCTTGCCGCAGTCGGGGGTCAGCGCGGTGTCCGGGCCGATCAGCTCGACCTGCGCCAGCGGCAGGCCCAGGGCGTCGGCGCAGATCTGGGCGATCACCGTGTTCGACCCCTGGCCGATATCGGTGGCGCCCTGGTGCAGGACCAGCCGCCCGTCCCGGGTCAGTCCCAGCCGGATCGTCGCGGGGTTGGGCAGGGCGGTGTTGCCGCAGCCATACCAGCACGAGGCGACACCGACGCCGCGCCGGATGCCGTTTTCGCCCGCGTTGGCCGCCTCGGCCTCGGCCAGCGCCGCCTGCCACGGGCCTTGCAGCGCATCGAGGCAGGCGCCGATACCCACCCCGAAAAGCTGCTGTCCGCAGACCGTCCGGTCGCCCTC
>JAGRMU010000217.1 GCA_020441165.1 Sedimentitalea sp. | reverse complement strand
TTTCTCGGTGCGCGATGCCGCGCCGTCCGTGTCCCGCATCGAAACCTTCCTGCAAGGCACCCGCTTCGACCGGCCGACCCTGGTGCTCGACACCCAGGTTGTCGCGCGTCAGTATCACGCGCTGAAGGCAGGGCTCGGCCGGGCCCACATCCATTACGCCGTCAAGGCCAACCCGCAGCGCGAGATCATCGAGACGTTGGTGAACCTCGGCTCGGGCTTCGATGCCGCCTCGCGCCCCGAGATCGAGCTCTGCCTCGGCCTTGGCGCATCGCCGGCCAACATCTCCTTCGGCAACACCGTCAAGCGCGCCTCGGACATCGAGTTCGCCTTCCATGCCGGCGTCACCCTCTTTGCCGCCGATGCAGAGGAAGAGCTGGAGAAGATCGCCGCCCATGCGCCCGGCGCGCGCGTCTACATCCGCCTGATCGTCGATGCGAGCCAAGCCGACTGGCCGCTGTCCCGCAAGTTCGGCTGCGCCCGCGACAAGGCGATCAAGCTTCTGGACATGGCCGTCGAGCTGGGCCTGGTGCCTGTCGGTTTCTCCTTCCATGTCGGCAGCCAGACGCGCCGCGCCGAGATGTGGACCGCGACGCTCGACCAGGTGGCGCTGATCTGGCACGAGGCGAAGGCCGCCGGCTTTGATCTGACCCTGCTGAACATCGGCGGCGGCTTCCCGGCCTTCTACGGCGAGGAAATCGAGGCGCCGACGCCTTATGCCGCCCGCGTCATGGCCCTGATCGCCGAGAGGTTCGGCGACGTGCCGCAGATCATGGCAGAGCCGGGACGCGGCATGGTGGCCGAGGCCGGCATGATCGCCGCCGAGGTGCTGCTGGTCAGCCGCAAGTCGGATGACGACATGTTCCGCTGGGTCTATCTGGACATTGGCAAGTTCTCGGGCCTGGCCGAGACCATGGACGAGGCGATCCGCTATCAGTTCGTGACCGACCGCGACCACGAGGATACCGGCCCCTGCATCCTGGCCGGCCCGTCCTGCGACAGCGCCGACGTGCTCTACGAGAAGCGTCCGGTGGCCCTGCCGCTGGGGCTGCGCTCGGGCGACCGGTTCCTGATCCGCAACTGCGGCGCCTACACCTCGACCTATGCCTCGATCGGCTTCAACGGCTTCCCGCCGCTGGACGTCGTGGTGATCTGAACCCGGGGAGGGGGAGACGGGCAGGGGGCTTGCCCTTGCCCGCACATATGGCGCACTTTCTTCAAAGCGAGCGAAAAGCCGGGTGCGCCATATGTCCAGATCCGTTCCTTCCGATGCCGAGGCGCGCCGCGCCATTGCGCCGGTCATCTGCTATCCGACCGAGACCCTGCCGCAACCTGACCTGGGGCTCTATCGTGCCGCGCGGGCCGGGGCGCGGCGCATCGCCGAGACATTGGTGCCGCCGCGCGACGCGCGCGCCTTCAGCGTTCCCGCCGGGCATTTCTTCCGCATCACCTCCGTCGAGGGACCGCAGGTCGGCGATCTGAACCTCTGGGCCGCGGACGATCTGGCCGAGCGCTTCTATTCCGGCAAGACCCGCGCCCTGCATGGCACGCATCTGAGCACCGGCGATCGTCTGTGGAGCGCGTTTCCCCATCTGCGCCCGATGGCGACGATCGTCGACGACACGCTGGACTGGTATGGCATCGACAGCTTCGGTGGCGGCGTACATGACGTGATCGGCACGCGCTGCGATCCCTATACCGGCAACCTGCTTTCGGGGAGCCAGTATCACCATTGCTGCCATTCCAACCTGACCCGCGCCCTGGCCGATCATCTCGGACTGACGCTGGCCGAGGCCGAGCCGCATGTGCATGACGTGCTCAACGTCTTCATGTGCACCGGCTTCACCCGCGACACCGGGCAGTATTTCATGAAGGCCAGCCCGGTGCGGCCGGGCGATCATCTGGAGTTCTTCGCCGAGATCGACCTGCTGGGCGCGCTCAGCGCCTGTCCGGGCGGCGATTGCTCGGCCGAGCATTCCAGCGACACCTCCGCCTGCCACCCACTTCTGGTGGAAGTCTTTGCGCCGGACCCTGTAGCGCTCAGCGGCTGGGCGCCGCCCGCGCCGAACGGCTACGACCGCTCGCACGGGCGCTGACCGGCCCGGGCAGGAGGTGGATCAGGGCGCAGGGGGGCCGCGCGCTTCGCCTTTTCGACTCGGCGCTTTCAGCTCTCGGCGAACGCCGCCGCGAGGGCAATCTCGACCATCTCGCCGAAGCTGGTTTCGCGCTGCTCGGGCGGTAGCGCCTCGCCGGTGATCAGGTGGTCGGAGACCGTCAGCACGGCCAGCGCCCGGCATTTGTGACGCACCGCGAGCGTGTAGAGCTCGGCCGCCTCCATCTCGACCCCGAGGATGCCATGACGCACCATCTGCTCGTTGAGATCGGGGCGTTCGTCATAGAACACGTCCGAGGAATAGATGCCGCCGATATGGGTTTGCGTGCCTTTGGCGCCGGCTGCGTCGGCGGCGGCGCGCAGCAGGCCCCAGTCCGCGCAGGGCGCGAAGTTCAACTCGCGGAAGATGCCCCGCGACGGCGAGCCGAGCGTGGTTGCCGTCATTGCCAGGATGAGGTCACGCAGCGCCACTTGCTCCTGCATCGCGCCGCAGGAGCCGATGCGGATCAGGGTCCGGGCGCCGTAGTCCCGAATCAGCTCGTTGACATAGATCGACAGCGAGGGCATGCCCATGCCGCTGCCCTGGATGGTCACCGGATGGCCCTGCCAGGTGCCGGTGAAGCCCAGCATCCCGCGCACGTCGTTGACCTGCCGCGCATCGGTCAGAAAGCGCTCGGCCGCCCATTTCGCGCGATAGGGATCGCCCGGCAGCAGAACGGTCTGCGCGATGTCGCCGGGCGCGGCCCCGATATGGATGGTCATGCGAAGATCCGCGTTACCGGATTTCGAGCTTTTTCAGGTCGGTGCCTTTTTCAAGCGCGTCATGGATCCATTGCGGCTTGCGGCCCAGCCCGGACCAGGTCTGGGCGGGGTTTTCGGGATTGCGGTATTTCGCCGGGTTCTTCGATCTTTTCTTGCCGGTGTCTCCGGGTTTCATCAATTCGTCAATCGAAAACCCGAATTCGGCGGCGGCCTTCCTAGCGGCTGCGAGCGCATCGCGGCGGGAGCGCTCCTCGGCGGCGACAAGCGCCTTGTCGATGTCCTTCTTCAATTCCAACAACTCCTTTTGAGACATGGAGTTCAGATCGATGGTCATGCGTGCGCTCCTGCAATTTCTGACGGACCTTTCGGTTTGCGCAGAAAGCCCCATTCGATCGGGATTTGCAATGAGAATTTCCGTGATGAGTTATTGCGCGGCAATGGCGGCCGGATCGGCGAGGGAAACGATATCCATCATGATCGTATTGAGCTCGAAATCCTTCGGCGTATAGATCTTGGCGACCCCCTTTTCGCGCAGCAGGGCGGCGTCCTCGGCAGGAATGATTCCGCCGACGATCACCGGAACATGGCCCAGCCCGGACGCTGACAGGCGCTCCAGGACCTCGGTCACGAGGGGAACGTGACTGCCGGACAGGATCGACAGCCCGATCACATGCGCCTTGCCATCGAGCGCGGAGGCGACGATTTCGTCCGGGGTCAGGCGGATGCCCGCATAGTCGATCTCCATGCCGCAATCGCGGGCGCGGCAGGCGATCTGCTCGGCGCCGTTGGAGTGTCCGTCAAGGCCGGGTTTGCCCACCAGAAACCGCAGGCGGCGGCCAAGCCGGTCGCTGACCGCATCCACCGCCTCGCGGATCCGGTCCAGTCCTTCGGTCCTGTTCGAGACCGAGGTGGAGACGCCGGTGGGTCCGCGGTAAGTGCCGAAAACCCGGCGCATCTCCTCGGCCCATTCGCCGGTGGTGACACCGGCCTTGGCGGCGGCAATCGACGGTTCCATGATATTGGCGCCGCTGCTGGCCGCCTCGCGCAGGCGCGCCAGCGCCGCCCGGACCGCCCCCTGATCACGCGCCGCGCGCCAGGCGTTCAGCCGGTCGATCTGCTGCTGTTCGACCGCCGGGTCGACCACCAGGATGCCGCCATCCGCGCTGGTCAGGGGCGAGGGTTCCGAGGTGGTGAAACGGTTCACGCCGACGACAGTGGTCTTTCCAGCCTCGATCCGGCCGAGGCGCTCGGCATTCGACTCCACGAGGCGAGATTTCATGTACTCGATGGCCGAGATCGCGCCGCCCATGCTGTCGAGATTGGCCAATTCGGCGCGCGCCCCGGTTTTCAGCGCCTCGACCTTTTCCGCAACGGCAGGATTGCCGTCGAAAAGATCGCCGAATTCCAGCAGATCGGTTTCATAGGCGAGAATTTGCTGCATGCGCATCGACCATTGCTGATCCCAGGGCCGCGGCAGGCCGAGCGCCTCGTTCC
>JAGRMU010000216.1 GCA_020441165.1 Sedimentitalea sp. | reverse complement strand
TCATCTTGACGCGCTCCTCGCGGGCGGCGTCCTCGGCGGGGACCGGGGCACGCGGCGCGGCGGGCGCGGCGGCCTGCGCCGGGGCCGCGGCGGCGGCGATCGCCTTGGCGACATCTTCCTTCATGATCCGCCCGTCGCGGCCCGAGCCGGTGACCTGATCGGCGCCGAGGGAAGCCTCGGCCATCGCCTTCTTCGCCGAGGGCGCATCCTCGGTGTCCTTGCCGCCCGTGGCCGGGGCTTTTGCGGGGGCCTCGTCCTTGCCCTCGGGCCGCGCGCCGGGTTCGACCGCGCCGTCGGCGGCGCCCGAGATCACCCCGAGCGTGGCGGAGGCGTCGACGGTGCTGCCCTCGGCGGCGAGAATCTCGGTCAGCACGCCGCCGACCGGGGCGGGCACCTCGACCGAGACCTTGTCGGTCTCCAGCTCGCAGAGCATCTCGTCCTGGGCGACGCTGTCGCCGACCTTCTTGAACCAGGTCGAGACGGTGGCCTCGGTGACCGATTCGCCCAATGTCGGCACCTTGATCTTGGTGCTGCCGTTGCCTTTCCCGCTGTCGCCGGCGGCCTCCTTCCCGGGTTTCGGCGCCGGTTTCGGGGCGTCCTCGGCGGGCGCCTTGTCGGCCTTGGCGGCGCCCTCGCCCTCGGCGAGGGTGGCCAGCAGCGCGTCGACGCCGACGGTCTCGCCCTCGGCGGCGACGATCTCGCCCAGGGTGCCGGCGGCGGGGCTGGGCACCTCGACGGTCACCTTGTCGGTTTCCAGCTCGCACAGCATCTCGTCGACGGCGACCGCGTCGCCGGGTTTCTTGAACCAGGTGGCGACGGTCGCCTCGGTGACGGATTCGCCCAGGGTGGGGACGCGGACTTCGATTGTCATGGTCAGTTTCCTTCGATGCTGAGCGCGTCGTTCACCAGCGCTTCCTGTTGGGCCTTGTGTTGGCTGGCCAGACCGGTGGCCGGCGAGGCCGAGGTGGCGCGGCCGACATAGACGGGACGGGTGTGCCTGGCCTTGATGCGGTTCAGCACCCATTCGATGTTGGGCTCGATGAAGGTCCAGGCGCCCTGGTTCTTGGGCTCTTCCTGGCACCAGACCATCTCGGCGGTCTTGAAGCGTTCCAGCTCCTTGACGAGGGAGATCGCCGGGAAGGGATAGAACTGCTCGATGCGCAAGAGGTACACGTCGTCGATGCCGCGCGCGTCGCGCTCCTCCAGCAGGTCGTAATAGACCTTGCCCGAGCACATCACCACGCGCTTGATCTTCTTGTCGGGGGCCAGCTTGGTCTCGGAATTGCCCTTCTCGGCATCGTCCCAGAGCACCCGGTGGAAGCTGGATCCGGTGGTGAAATCGGCCGCCGAGGAGATCGCCAGCCGGTGGCGGAGCAGCGATTTCGGGGTCATCAGGATCAGCGGCTTGCGGAACGAGCGGTGGATCTGCCGGCGCAGGATGTGGAAGTAGTTGGCCGGGGTGGTGCAGTTGGCGACGATCCAGTTGTCCTGGCCGCACATCTGCAGGAAGCGCTCGAGCCGGGCCGAGGAGTGTTCCGGCCCCTGGCCCTCGTAGCCGTGCGGCAGCAGGCACACCAGCCCCGACATGCGCAGCCACTTGCTTTCGCCCGAGCTGACGAACTGGTCGAACATGATCTGCGCGCCGTTGGCGAAATCGCCGAACTGCGCCTCCCAGAGGGTCAGCGCGTTGGGCTCGGCCAGCGAATAGCCGTATTCGAAGCCCAGCACCGCGTATTCCGAGAGCATCGAGTCGATCACCTCGTAATTGGCCTGGCCCTCGCGGATGTGGTTGAGCGGGTAGTAGCGCTCCTCGGTGTCCTGATCGATGAAGGCCGAATGGCGCTGGCTGAAGGTGCCGCGGGCGGCGTCCTGGCCGGCGAGGCGCACCGGGTAGCCCTCGGTCAGCAGCGAGCCGAAGGCCAGCGCCTCGCCGGTGGCCCAGTCGAAGCCCTTGCCGGTCTTGAACATCTCCTGCTTGGTCTCCAGCAGCCGCGCCACGGTGCGGTGCAGCGGGAAGCCGTCGGGCAGGCGGGTGAGGGCCTGGCCGACCTCGGCCAGGGTCTTCTTGGTGATCGCGGTCTTGCCGCGCACGTAGTCGTCCTTGTTCTTGTCGAGGTGCGACCAGCGCCCGTCCAGCCAGTCGGCCTTGTTGGGGCGGTAGTCCTTGCCGGCCTCGAACTCCTCGTTCAGATGCGCCTGGAAGGCGGCCTTCATGTCCTCGATCTCGCCCTCGGGGATCAGCCCGTCGGCGACCAGCCGCTCGGTATAGAG
>JAGRMU010000215.1:1736-3456 GCA_020441165.1 Sedimentitalea sp. | reverse complement strand
TCCTCGGGCGCCGCTTCGGCGCCTCCATCGAGCAGGTCGCGCACCGGCTCTCGACGCTGCAGCGCCCGGGCGCCAAGGGCATTCCCTTCTTCTTCGTGCGGGTCGACCAGGCCGGCACCATCACCAAGCGGCACAGCGCCACGCGGCTGCAATTCGCCCGGTTCGGTGGCGCCTGCCCGCTCTGGAACGTGCACCGCGCCTTCGAAACGCCCGGGCGGTTCCTGCGGCAGCTGGCCGAGACCCCGGACGGGGTGCGCTATGTCAACCTGGCGCGGGAGGTCTCGAAACCGGGCGGCGCCTTCGGTGCCCCGGTGCGCCGCTATGCCATCGCGCTCGGCTGCGAGGTCGGGCACGCGGGATCGCTGGTCTATGCCGACAATCTCGACATCGACAACGCCGCCGCCTTCGAGCCGATCGGCATTTCCTGCCGCATCTGCGAGCGCAAGGCGTGCCACCAGCGCTCGGTCCCGCCGCTGGAGCGGCGGCTGACCATCGACACCGACCGGCGCGGCATCCTGCCCTATCAGGTCGAGTGACGCCGCGGGCCGATCGGACCGGCGGCGTTCAGGCCTGCGAGAGCATCCGCCAGATCTCGTCCTTCAGATGCGCGCGCTTCTTGCGCAGTTCAACCTCGGCCAGTTCCTCCATCGGCTCCAGGTTGGTCTCGGCGCGGTGCACCGCGCGGTTCACCTCATGGTAGTCGTCGGCGAGACGCGCGAAATGCGCATCGGTTTCCCTGAGCGCGTGCATGACGTTGATCTTGTCGGGAAATTCCTCGGCCAGTTCGTGCGGGGTGTGGGACATCGCTCGGCTCCTTGCTGTCGTCGGTTGCCAAGAAGCCTAGGACGCGGGCGCCGGCGCCCACCTTGATGCGGATCAAACCCCGAAGCGCGCCGCCCCTATTGCCGCGCCGGGCGCCATCCGGCGGTGCGCGCCTCGGCCTCGCTGCAGAACCAGCGCTCGCCCCGCGCGGGGCTGATCCGGGTCTTGTCATAGTCGCGCTGCCCCGGCAGGTGATAGATCGCCTCGCCCGTGCTCTGCGAGAGGTTGCCCTTGATCGTGCAGTCCGCGTCGGCGGGAGGCGCCATCAGCGCGGCCGCGTCGCGCCTGATCTGCCGATAGACCTGCAGGTTCTGGACATTGGCGCCATGCAGCCCGCGATCGGTCACGGCGGCGGCCTTCTCGTCCAGATCGTAGTCCATGGAATAGCGCCGATAAGCCAGCGCCAGGCCCTCGGAGACCAGGATGCGGCCGCCGTCCTGCCCGTCCACCCGGCAGCGGGCGACCATGCGCCCGTAGCGGTCGGTGTCGAGCCGCTCGCACAAGGCGTGCCGGCCCTCGAAACGCGCGCGCGCCTGATCGGTGACCCAGCGCCCGCAGGCCCAGGGCACCCCGTGCTCGGTCCGGCAGGTCTGGTCCTGTTCCGGCGCGTCGATCCCGAAAAGCCGCACCCGCACCGGCCCCACCTCCCAGGTGTCGGCATCGATCACCCGGACCGTGCCCGACGCCCCGTCAGGACCGGCACCCGCACCGAGCGGCAGGCAGAGCAGAACGAATGCCAAACAAATCCTCAACATCCCCTTGATATGCGGACGCGCCGCGCCCGGTTCAACGGATATCGTTAGGGAAAGTTAACGGTGCGGCGCTAGCGCTGCGCGCTCTGCCAATCGGGATGAATCCACGGCCGCTCGTTCGAGCGGGGCAAGGGGTCGCGGCCCAG
>JAGRMU010000215.1:1192-1684 GCA_020441165.1 Sedimentitalea sp. | reverse complement strand
GCCGTTGGTGATGCGCGGAAAGATGCTGCTGTCGGCGACCCGCAAGGCGTCGACGCCGATCACCCGGCCCTGCGGATCGACCACCGCCCGAGGATCGTCCGCGCGCCCGATCCGGCAGGTGCCGCAGGGGTGATAGGCGCTCTCGGCATGTTCGCGGATGAAGCCGTCGAGCTCGTCGTCGCTCTGCAACGCGGCGCCGGGCTGGATCTCGTGCTTCACGAAGGGCCGCATCGCCTCCTGCTCGAAGATCTCGCGTGTGAGACGCAGGCAGGTGCGGAACTCGTCCCAGTCCTGCGCGGTGGACATGTAGTTGAAGAGGATGCGCGGCGCGTCCTCGGGATCGGCGCTGCGCAGGGTGACCGCGCCGCGCGAGGGCGAGCGCATCGGGCCGACATGGGCCTGGAAGCCATGCCCCTCGGCCGCCGCCCGGCCGTCATAGCGCACCGCGATGGGCAGGAAATGGAACTGGATGTCCGGATAGGCGATCCCGGC
>JAGRMU010000215.1:0-1115 GCA_020441165.1 Sedimentitalea sp. | reverse complement strand
CCGATCAGCGCCTTGGAAACGAGGTTCCAGTGCTTGTAGAGGGTGATCGGCTGGCTCGCGGCGTACTGGACATAGACCTCCAGATGGTCCTGCAGGTTGGCCCCGACGCCGGGGCGGTCGGCGATCACCGCGATGCCGTGCTCGGCCAGATGCGCCGCCGGGCCGATCCCCGAGAGCATCAGCAGCTTGGGCGAGTTGATCGACGAGGCCGCCAGCACCACCTCGCGGCGGGCGTGGATGATCTCGGTCCGGCCGCGGCGCGTCACCTCGACCCCCACGGCGCGGCCGTCCTCGATGACCACGCGGCGCGCCAGCGCCCGGACCAGCGAACAGTTGGCGCGTTTGAGCGCCGGGCGCAGGTAGGCATTGGCCGCCGACCAGCGCCGGCCGCGCCAGACGGTCTGCTCGAAGGGGCCGAACCCCTCCTGCTGCTCGCCGTTGTAATCCGCGGTCACCGGGTAGCCGGCCTGCCGCCCGGCCTCGACGAAGGCATGGAAGAGCGGGTTGCTGCGCGGGCCGCGGGTGACATGGAGCGGGCCGTCCGCGCCCCGCCAGTCCGGATCGCCGCCATGACCGCCATCGTGCCAGCTTTCCATGCGCTTGAAATAGGGCAGCACGTCGGCAAAGCCCCAGCCCTCGGCGCCCGATTCGGCCCAGTGGTCGAAATCCATCGCGTGGCCGCGCACGTAGACCATGCCGTTGATCGAACTCGACCCGCCGATCACCTTGCCGCGCGGACAGACCAGGGTGCGCCCGCCCAGGTGCGGCTCGGGCTCGGTGCGGTAGCCCCAGTCGTAACGCGCCATGTTCATCGGATAGCTGAGCGCCGCCGGCATCTGGATGAAGGGGCCGGCATCGGTGCCGCCATGCTCGATGACCAGCACCGAGGCGCCGGCCTCGCTGAGCCGGTAGGCCAGCGCGCAGCCGGCGCTTCCGGCGCCGACGACGATGAAATCGGCCTCCATGTCAGCGCCCCCGGGCCAGCGGGCCGCTGCGCGGCGATGTCATGCCTCCGGCGGGAGTATTTCGGGCAAGAGGAGGATGCATCATTCGCCCCTCGGAAAGCGCTGGCCTTCCTCCAGCACGTTCAGATCCATGTGGTTGCGCATGTAGCG
>JAGRMU010000214.1 GCA_020441165.1 Sedimentitalea sp. | reverse complement strand
CTTCATGACCTCGCTGATGCCCATCAACCTCCTCCTGATCCTGGTCGGGGTGACGCTGGGGCTGTTCATCGGCGCGCTGCCGGGGCTGGGATCGGTGGACGGGGTGGCGATTCTGCTGCCGATCACCTTCCTGGTGCCGCCGGGCTCGGCGATCATCTTCCTCGCGGCGATCTATTACGGGGCGATGTACGGAGGCGCGATCAGCTCGATCACCCTCGGCATCCCCGGCGCCTCGACCGCGGTCGCCACTACCTTCGACGGGCGCCCCCTCGCGCTGAAGGGCCGCGCCAGCCTGGCACTGGTCACCGCGGCGCTGGCCTCGTTCATCGGCGGCACCGTCGCCAACGTGCTTTTCACCGTCTTCGCGCCGCTGCTGGCCAAGGTCGCGCTGATCTTCGGGCCGCCCGAGATCTTCGCGCTGATGCTGCTGGCCTTCGCCACTTTCGTGGGCCTGGGCGGCGACGACATTCCCAAGACGATCCTGTCGATCTGCCTCGGCCTGGTGTTCGCCTCGGTGGGCTTCGACGAGATCTCGGGCGAGCCGCGGCTGGTCTTCTTCGGCATTTCGGGCTTCCTGCACGGGATCAACTTCCTGGTCCTCGCCATCGGGGTCTACGGCATCGGCGAGATGATCTGGACCATCGAAAGCACGCGGGGCGAGATCAAGTCGACCGAGGCGAAGATGACGGTCAGGGGCATCATCGCGGATTCGAAGGAGGCGATGCGGCGCGGCTGGAAGGGCACCGCCATCGGGTCCTTCCTCGGCTTCTTCGTCGGCATCCTGCCCGCCGCCGGGGCGACGCCGGGCTCGCTCATGTCCTATGGCGTGGCGAAACTGGTCGCGAAGAACCCCAAGGAGTTCGGACAGGGCCATCCCGGCGGCGTCGCGGCGCCCGAGGCCGCCAACAACTCGGCCTCGACCGGCGCCATGCTGCCGATGCTGACCCTGGGCATTCCCGGCTCGCCGACCACCGCGATCCTGCTGGGCGGCATGGTGATCTGGGGCCTGACGCCGGGTCCGCGCCTCTTCACCGACCAGCCCGACTTCGTCTGGGGCCTGATCGGCTCCTTCTACATCTCCAACGTCTTCGCGCTGATCGTGAACCTCGCGTTCATCCCGCTCTTCATCTGGATGCTGCGGATGCCCTTCACGGTGCTGGCGCCGCTGATCTTCGTGTTCTCGGTGGTTGGCGGCTATGCCGCGACGCAGGACATGCACGACGTCTGGCTGATGCTGATCTTCGGCTTCGGCGCCTTCTTCCTGCGCAAGCTGGACTATCCGCTGGCCCCGGCGGTGCTGGCCATCGTGCTGGGCCCGATCGCCGAGCCGACGCTGCGCCAGTCGCTTCTGCTGTCCAAGGGCGATGCCACGATCTTCCTGACCCGGCCGATCGCCGGTCCGATCACGGTGATCGCGATCATCCTGATCTTCCTGCCGCTGATCCGGCTGATCGTGAACCGGATGCGCGGGGCCCGGACCGACGCCGCCTAGGGCAGGGGCGCGCGGCCGGGACAAACCGCGGCGGGGATGCTAGGATCAACCTGAAGGACGAGGGGGAACGCCATGTCCGATGACAGCCGGAAATTCGATGCCTGGAACCCGGGGCTGGACTCGAAGCTGCCCGAGGCGCTGCTGCCGCTGGTCACGCTCTACCGGCCCGAGACCTCGACGGTCGGCTATGACGAGGCCAGGCAGGCCGCCGAGTTCTGCGGGCGCAAGCCCGAGGAGATGGTCGCCTTCACCGCCGCGCGCCTCGTCCGGCACGAATTGCTGATCCGCCTGATGGCCGACATCAACGTGCCGGACGGCCCCGACTACCCGGAGCTTGGCGAGAACCTGCGCCGCATGGCCGAGCGGATCCTCACCGCGCATATCCAGCCGCACATGGCCCGGCTGGAGCAGGAATTCGCCCGGCTGCGCGAGCGGATCGAACAGAAGCTGGCCAGCCGGCTGGCGCAGGACATCGACGCGAAGGGCGCCGGCAAGGGGGCCGGGGGCGGGCTGATGGCGCGGTTGGGCAAGTCCAGGCCGAAGGCCGAGGGCGGCGAGCCGCCCGAGATCGAGGCGCTGCTGCGCTGGCAGGACGAGCTTGCCCGGCCCGGCGACGCCTTCGAGCTGGCCTGCCTGCGCGGGTTGCAGGCCATCGTCGGCGGCATCGTCGGGCAGCGCGGCCGACTCTTTGCCGACCGCGACCTGGTGCTGAAATGGGCCGCCGACCGGGTCTGCAACGGCTATGGCAGCACCCGGATCGGCCAGATGATCCAGCCGATGATCCGCGAGGCGGTCGCTGCCGAGGGCTACCGGATCCTGCCCTTCCAGTCGGCGCCCGTCTTCATGAGCGTCAAGGGCGGCCCCGGCGCCGGCAAGAGCACGCTGCGCCCGCTGCAGAAGGAGCTGGCGGACCGGCTGGGCCTCCCGTGGCGGGACTTCGCCCTGATCAGCCCCGACTACTGCCGCAAGTTCCTGCTGGATTACGACAGTCTCGGGGCGCATCGGAAATACGCCGCCGCGCTGACCGGGCAGGAGCTCGACATCCTCGACAAGAAGATCGACCATTACATGGAGCAGAAGGCGATGCGCTCGGAGATGCCGCATGTGCTGGTCGACCGCTTCCGCTTCGACAGCTTCGTGCCGGCGCCCTTCGCCAGGCCCGGCGGCACGCTGCTCAGCCGCTTTGCCGACACGGTCTACCTCTTCTTCATGATCACCCCGCCCGAGCAGGCGGTCGAACGGGTCTGGCAGCGCGGCCTGAAGACCGGGCGCTACAAGGCGCTGGACGATATCCTGCATTTCACAGCCGAGGCCAATGTCGGCATGCCGCAGCTGTTCTTCTCCTGGGTCAGGAAGACCAACCAGAAGATCCATTTCGAGTTTCTCGACAACGCGGTGCCCGAGGGCGAACGGCCAAGGACGGCAGCCTTCGGCTGGAACGGCAGCCTCACGGTCCTCGACGGCGCGGTGCTGCGCAGCATGGACCGCAACCGGGCCCTGAACATCGATGCGCGCACTCCCGAGCAGCTCTTTCCCGAGGGCGCGGCGCCAAGTGGCGATTTCCTGGCGCGCTGCATCGAGGAGGTCGGAACTGTCACCTTCCTCGATCCCGGCAGTCTCGAGGTCCTCGGGCAGACCCGCGGCGGCGCCTGCACCTACCAGAAGGACGGTTTCTTCGCGGAGATCGGGCTGGCGGATGCCTGCCGCCGCGGCGCCGGCAAGACCGCGATCTCGTCCCGCCCCGAGGACGCCGAGCCGGTCGACATCGAGGCCGAGCACGCGTTCACCCTGGGCGCCTGGGGCGGGCGGGACGGCTGAGCGGGTGCGGCGCGTGGCGCAGGTCAGGCCGGTCCCGAAGTTCGGGCACTCGCGCGCAGAACGCCCTTGGTCAATTCGTTTCCGGAGCGTTAGCCCCGGATCGCGCCCGACCCGCCCCCCAGGGCGGGCGCAATTGCGCCCACGCTCGGGCCGGGCGCGATCCTACGCGCAGGAAGTGGAACGGGTGCGCCGAGGCTCAACGCGCTCAAATACTATTGCGGCGGCCCTTGTGGTTCATGTCGCCCGGCGAATGTGGCGCGCTACCTCGCGTCTTTGTCCCGGCGCCACCCCCGGACCCCGCCGCGCCTCAGCCGTTCGGGGGTACCAGCAGGATCTTGCCGCGATGCCCGGCGCTTTCCATCAGCGCGTGGGCGGCGGCGGCCTCGGCGAAGGGAAAGGCCTTGTGGGTCTGCGTCTTCAGCTTTCCTTCCGCGAACATCGGCCAGACCCGCCGGCGCAGATCGGCCGCGACCTCGGTCTTGAACGCCTCGGGGCGCGAGCGCAAGGTCGAGCCGGTATAGACCAGCCGCTTCAGCATCACCGGCATCAGGTTGATCTCGACTTTGGAGCCGGCGTTGAACGCCAGTTGCACGATGCGCGCATCGGGGCTGGCCGCCTTGATGTTGCGCGCGACATAATCGCCGCCGATGATGTCGAGGATCAGGTCCGCGCCGCCCGCCGCGCGGACCACGTCGACGAAATCCTCTGTCCTGAAATCGATTCCCCGCTCGGCGCCCAGAGCCTCGGCATAGGCGCAGTCCTCGGGCCCGTCGCAGGTGGTGAAAACCCGCAGCCCCAGCGCCGCGCCCAGCTGGATCGCGGTCGAGCCGATGCCGCCCGCCCCGCCATGCACCAGCAGAAGCTGTTCCGGCGGGATTTTGCGACCCAGGAAGAGGTTGCTCCAGACGGTGAAATAGGTCTCGCAGAGCCCGGCGGCGTCGATCAGGCCGACACCCTCGGGCACCGGCAGGCAATGGCCGGCATCGACCGCCACGAAACCGGCATAGCCGCCGCCATTGGTCAGCGCGCAGACCGTGTCGCCCACGGCCCAGCCCGAGACATCGCCAGCAAGGGCCACGATCTCGCCCGACACCTCGAGCCCCAGCAGGTCCGAGGCACCCTTGGGCGGCGGGTAATGGCCGCGCCGCTGCACCAGGTCGGGGCCGTTCACCCCCGCCGCCGCGACGCGGATCAGCACCTCGCCCGCGCCGGGGACGGGCAGGGGCCGGGTGCCGGTCTCCAGCACCTCCGGCCCGCCGGGTTCGCGCATCTCGATGGTGGTCATGGTCTCGGGCAACATCTGGTGGTCCTCGGTCGACTGGTCCTGCGGCGAACCTATGGGCCGCGCCGCGCGATGGCAAACCGAAACGCCGCGGCCCGCGATGCTTGAGATCCGCGACATGAGGCTGCTGGTCGCGCTGGCGCACCACCGGCATTTCTCGCGCGCCGCCGACGTGTGCGGCATCTCGCAGCCCGCCTTCTCGGCGCGGATCCGCAAGATCGAGGAGGAATTCGCCATCCCGCTGGTCCGGCGCGGCAACAAGTTCATGGGCTTCACCCGCGAGGGCGAGGTGGTGCTGAAATGGGCGCGCAAGCTTCTCGGCGACGTCGAGGGAATGCGCCAGGAGATCGACGCGCTGGCCAACAACCTCAAGGGCAAGCTGGTGGTCGGCACCATCCCGACCGCGCTGCCCTTCGCCGCGCTGGTCTCGACCCATCTGCGCGCCGCGCATCCGAACCTGTCGATCGAGATCCAGGCCCTGTCCTCGCGCCAGATCGACATCCGCCTCAACGATTTCTCGCTCGACGCCGGGCTCACCTATGTCGCGGGCGCCGATCCGGTCCATACCGAACGGCTCTATGATGAGAGCTACGTTCTGATCGCGCCGCAGACCCTGGCGCCACGCCTCGCCGGAACCGCCAGCTGGGCCGAGGCGGCGGCGCTGCCGCTGTGCCTGCTGACCCCGGACATGCGCAACCGCCAGTTCGTCGACGAGACCTTCCGCGCCATCGGCGCGCATCCCAACGTGGTGATGGAGGCCAACGGCTTCACCGCCGTGCTGGTGCAGGTCGCCAGCGGCAATGCCGCGACCATCGCCCCCAAGATCGTCGCCGAAACCTATTTTTCCGCGCAGGCTTCGGTTAAGCTCGACCTGGTGGAGCCGCACCTGACCCAGGCCATCGGGCTGACCATCAAGGAACAGTCGCCGGTGCCGCCGATCATCCAGGCGTTCCGCGCGGCGGTGCGCCGTGCATTATAATCGAAACAGATGATGCCTTCGGAAATGGCGATTAGAGTGTATGATGGTTTCCTGACAGAACGGCGCGAGCAAACGGAGTGGTCCAGATGAACGTAGCGAACACCAAGGCCGGGGTCTGGAAGTCCGGCAAGGGCAAGGGCCGGGTCACGCCCAAGGGCCGGCAATTCGACGACGCCGCCCTGGCCGAGGTCCGCGACCTGCTGGGCGCGCGGCCGCGCCGCCGCGATCTGCTGATCGAGCATCTGCACCTGATCCAGGACCGCTATGGCTGCCTCTCGGCCGCCCATCTGCGCGCGCTGGCCGAAGAGATGCGGCTGAGCCAGGCCGAGGTCTACGAGGTCGCCAGCTTCTATGCCCATTTCGACGTGGTCAAGGAGGGCGAGACGCCGCCGCCGGCGCTGACGATCCGGGTCTGCGACAGCCTCAGCTGCGAGCTGGCCGGGGCGCAGCAGCTTCTCTCCGCCCTGCAGACCGGGCTGGATCCGGCCGAGGTGCGGGTGCTGCGCGCGCCCTGCATGGGGCGCTGCGACACCGCGCCGGCGCTCGAGATCGGGCACAACCACATCGACCACGCCACGCCCGAGAAGGTCCGGGCGGCCATCGCCGCGGGCGACACCCATGCGCACCTCCCCGATTACGAGGGGGTCGAGGCCTATCGCGCCCAGGGCGGCTATGACACCCTGCTGAGCCTGCGCGAGAGCGGCGACTGGGAGGCGGAGCTGGACAAGGTGCTGTCCGCGGGCCTGCGCGGCCTGGGCGGGGCCGGCTTTCCGGCCGGCAAGAAGCTGCGCTTCGTGCGGGCCGAGCCGGGGCCGCGCTATCTGGCGGTCAATGGCGACGAGGGCGAGCCGGGCACGTTCAAGGACCGCTATTACCTCGAACGCACGCCGCATCTTTTCCTCGAAGGCATGCTGATCGCCGCCTGGGCGGTCGCCGCCGACACCTGCTTCATCTACATGCGCGACGAATACCCGGCGGTGCTGGAGATCCTGCGGCGCGAGATCGCGGCGCTGGAAGACGCCGGCATCGTGGCGCCCGGCTTCATCGATCTGCGACGCGGCGCCGGGGCCTATATCTGCGGCGAGGAAAGCGCGATGATCGAGAGCATCGAGGGCAAGCGCGGCATTCCCCGCCACCGGCCGCCCTACGTGGCGCAGGTCGGCATCTTCGACCGCCCGACCCTGGTGCACAATGTCGAGACGCTCTACTGGGTGGCGCGGATCCTGCGCGAGGGCCCCGAACTGCTGAGCGGCACTGAGAAGAACGGCCGCAAGGGCCTGCGCTCCTATTCGGTCTCGGGCCGGGTACGGAACCCCGGGGTCTACCTGCTGCCGGCGGGCTCGACGATCACCGACATCATCGCGGCGGCGGGGGGCATGGCCGAGGGCCATGTCTTCAAGGCCTACCAGCCGGGCGGGCCCTCGGCGGGGCTGCTGCCGGCGAGCATGGCTGACATCCCGATGGATTTCGACACGCTGCAACCGCATGGCAGCTTCATCGGCTCGGCGGCGATCGTGATCCTCTCGGACCAGGACCGCGCGCGCGATGCGGCGCTGAACATGCTGCGCTTCTTCGAGGATGAAAGCTGCGGGCAATGCACGCCCTGCCGGGTCGGCTGCGAGAAGGCGGTCAAGCTGATGCAGGCGGACAAATGGGACCGGCCGCTGCTGGAGGAGCTGTGCCAGGTGATGGTCGATGCCTCGATCTGCGGGCTGGGGCAGGCGGCGCCGAACCCGATCCTGCTGACCATGAAACACTTTGCGGACGAGGTCTGAGCGATGAGCAAGCCGATCACCTTCACGCTGGACGGGCAGGACGTCACCGCCGAGACCGGCGAGACCATCTGGCAGGTGGCCAAGCGCCACGGCACGACCATCCCGCATCTTTGCCACAAGGACGCGCCGGGCTATCGCCCCGATGGCAATTGCCGCGCCTGCATGGTCGAGATCGACGGCGAGCGGGTGCTGGCCGCCTCCTGCATCCGCACCCCGACCGAGGGCATGGTGGTCAAGTCCGCCTCGCCCCGCGCCAAGACCGCGCGCCGGATGGTGGTCGAGATGCTGGCCGCCGATCAGCCCGCCCGCGAGGCGGCCCATGACCGGTCCTCGCATTTCTGGGAGATGGCCGATCGTCAGGGGGTGAGCGCCAGCCGTTTCCCGAAGATCGAGAGGGAGCGGGTCCCGCTCCTCGACGCGTCGCATCTGGCGATGTCGGTGAACCTCGACGCCTGCATCCACTGCAATCTTTGCGTGCGCGCCTGCCGCGAGGTGCAGGTCAACGACGTGATCGGCATGTCCGGGCGCGGCCATGACGCCAAGATCACCTTCGATTTCGACGACCCGATGGGCGCCTCGACCTGCGTGGCCTGCGGCGAATGCGTGCAGGCCTGCCCGACCGGCGCGCTGATGCCGGCGAGCGCGCTCGACGCGGCGGGCCATGGCGACAGCGCCGATTTCGACCGCGAGGTGCAGAGCGTCTGCCCCTTCTGCGGGGTTGGCTGCCAGCTCTCGTTCAAGGTCAAGGGCGACCGCATCGCCTGGGTCGATGGGGTCGATGGGCCGGCCAACGAGAACCGGCTTTGCGTCAAGGGGCGCTTCGGCTTCGACTATATCCATCACCCGCACCGGCTGACGAAACCGCTGATCCGGCGCGCGGATGCGCCTGCCAAGGGGCTTAACGTCGATCCCGCCAACCTCGCGACGCATTTCCGCGAGGCCAGCTGGGACGAGGCGCTGGACGTCGCCGCCAACGGCCTGCGGGGCCGTGGCACCGAGATCGCCGGCTTCGGCTCGGCCAAATGCTCGAACGAGGAGGCCTATCTCTTCCAGAAGCTGATCCGCCAGGGGTTCGGGCACAACAACGTCGATCACTGCACCCGGCTCTGCCACGCCTCCTCGGTCGCGGCGCTGCTGGAGAATGTCGGCTCGGGCGCGGTGACCGCGACCTTCAACGAGATCGAGAATGCCGACGTGGCGATCGTGATCGGCTGCAACCCGGTCGAGAACCACCCCGTCGCCGCCACCTATTTCAAGCAGTTCGCCAAGCGCGGCGGCAAGCTGATCGTGATGGATCCGCGCGGGGTCGGGCTCAAGCGCTATGCCTCGCACCGGTTGCAGTTCCGCCCCGGCACCGACGTGGCGATGCTGAACGCGATCATGAACGTCATCGTCGCGGAACGGCTCTATGACGAGCAATACATTGCCGGCTTCACCGAGAACTGGGAGGCGATGAAGGCGCATCTGGCCGATTTCACCCCCGAGAAGATGGCCCCGCTCTGCGGGATCGAGGCCGAGGTGCTGCGCGACGTGGCGCGCACCTTCGCCGGCGCGCGGGCGGCGATGATCTTCTGGGGCATGGGGATCAGCCAGCACATCCACGGCACGGATAATTCGCGCTGCCTGATCAGCCTCGCGCTGATGTGCGGACAGGTCGGGCGTCCCGGCGCCGGGCTGCACCCGCTTAGGGGCCAGAACAACGTGCAGGGCGCCTCGGATGCCGGGCTGATCCCGATGTTCCTGCCCGATTACCAGTCGGTCGAGGATGACGGCGTGCGCTCGGCCTTCACCGAGGTCTGGGGCTCGGGCGATTTCTCGTCCAAGAAGGGCCTGACCGTGGTCGAGATCATGGACGCGGTCCATGCGGGCCAGATCAAGGGCATGTATATCCTCGGCGAGAACCCGGCCATGTCCGACCCGGACGTGGAGCATGCCCGCGACGCGCTGGCCAGGCTCGATCACCTGGTGGTTCAGGACATCTTCCTGACCGAGACCGCCAACTATGCCGACGTGGTTCTGCCGTCCTCGGCCTGGCCGGAAAAGACCGGGACGGTGACCAACACCAACCGCCAGGTGCAGATGGGTCGTCCGGCCGTCGCGCCCCCGGGCGAGGCGCGCGAGGATTGGTGGATCACCACCGAACTGGCCAAGCGGCTGGGGCTGAACTGGACCTACACCCATCCGCGCGAGGTCTTCGCCGAGATGGCGATCAACATGCGCAGCCTCGACAACATCACCTGGGAGCGTCTGGAGAAGACCGCGGTGACCTATCCCAGCCTCAGCCCCGAGGATCCGGGCCAGCCGATCGTCTTCGCCAGCGGCTTCCCGCGCCCCGATGGCCGGGCGCGCTTCACCCCGGCCAACATCATCGCGCCGGCCGAGACGCCCGATGCGGACTATCCGATGATCCTGACCACCGGCCGGCAGCTCGAACACTGGCACACCGGCTCGATGACCCGGCGCGCCTCGGTGCTGGATTGGGCCGAACCCGAGGCCAATGCCTCGCTGCATCCGCAGACCCTGCGCAAGCTGGGGGTGGAGCCGGGCGAGATGATCCGGCTCGAGACCCGGCGCGGCGCCATCGAGATCATGGCGCGGGCCGACCGGGCGGTGGCGACCGACATGGTCTTCGTGCCCTTCGCCTATGTCGAGGCGGCGGCGAACGTGCTGACCAACCCAAAGCTCGACCCCTACGGCAAGATCCCCGAGTTCAAGTTCGCCGCCTGCCGGGTGAGCGCGGTGAAGACGGACAGGGTGACCGCCGCCGAGTAGGCCAGCGTCGTTCTTGCCGGGCAGGGGCCGCGGGTTCGGGCGGCGCTTGCCCCCTGAGTTCCGTCGCCGTCCGAGTCGTTTTCGGTGGCTGGATATCGTAGAGCGGGTGGGAGTTTCGTGCGGTTATTCCTTGGGTTGTGTGCCCCTGGGTAAGGTATTCCGCCACGCGATATTCGCCCGCTCCCAGCGACGCCCCCGCTTCTTCATTTGAAAGCAGCACCCTGGGATCGTTTCTTAAGGCAAAATGACGGTCAGGAGGACCGCCTCCTTCATCGTCTGTCCGAAGTTAAACCTTTACGGACTGCGGCTCTCTCGGTCACATTATTGATACATTTTTTAGTTTCTTTACCGGGGGCGATTTTGAGCGTCGCGTTTGCCATAGTCACCTTCCTGTTCGGCGGCCTCCATGTATCGCTGCGCCAGGCTGCGTGTGCCCGGAGTTCTTCCAAGGTCTCGACCCTCGCCGCCGCCGCGCTGTCCCTGCCGAGCGGCGGCCACGTCGCGGGCGAAAGTCACGAGGCGCCCCATGCCTGACGGCCAGTTCCACCCCGAGGCGCAACTTGCCGCAACAGACATCAAGCCCTCGCGCTACAACGTGATGATGCCGCTGAATGGGG
>JAGRMU010000213.1:2502-8898 GCA_020441165.1 Sedimentitalea sp. | reverse complement strand
GCCCTACATGAAGGTGGTGATCGACACGCTGGTGGAACAGGGCAAGCGCGACGACTATATCGTGCTGGTCGGCGGCGCGCCGCTGAACGAGGAGTTCGGCAAGGCGATCGGCGCCGATGCCTATTGCCGCGATGCCGCCGTCGCCGTGGAAACCGCCAAGGACTTCGTCGGCCGCAAGCACAACCAGCTCAGCGCCTGATCCCTCGCGGATTCGCGCGCTGCCCCGCCCGGAGCGCGCCGATGGACCTGCCGGACGATACCCAACTGACCGAGGCCGGGCTTGCCCCGGCCCTCACCGGGCGCATCCTGCTGATCGCCTGCGGCGCCTTGGCGCGCGAGATCCTGGCGCTGAAATCCGCCAATGGCTGGGATCACATCGACCTGACCTGCCTGCCGGCGATCCTGCACAACCACCCCGAGCGGATCACCCCGGCCATCGAGGCGGCGATCGGCAAGCACCGCGCGGCCTATGAGCGGATCTTCGTGGTCTATGCCGATTGCGGCACCGGCGGCCGGCTCGCCGCGGCCTGCGACGCGCTCGGGGTCGAGATGGTGGCGGGCCCGCATTGCTATGCCTTCTACGAGGGCAATGCCGCCTTCGCGCGCCACCAGGACGAGATCAGCGCCTTCTACCTCACCGATTTCCTCGCCCGCCAGTTCGACGCCTTCATCTGGGAACCGCTGGGCCTCGACCGCCATCCCGAGCTGCGCGAGATGTATTTCGGCCATTACACCAAGCTGGTCTACCAGGCGCAGACCGACGATCCCGCGCTCACCGCCCGCGCCCGCGCCTGCGCAGACCGCCTCGGCCTCGCCTTCGAGCGGCGCCTGACCGGCTACGGCGATCTGGCCACCACGCTGCAGGGTTGGGCGCGCCTGCCCTCTTCCTCTTGCTGAAAAAACTCCGGGGGTGAATTGGCCGCAGGCCAAGCGGGGGCAGCGCCCCCGAACCCGCTCGCGCTCAGACCTCCTCGGCGGCGACGCTGCGGATGCGCTCGACCATCGCCCTGACCCCGTTCGAGCGCTGCGACGAGAGATGCTCGTTCAGCCCCAGCCGGGCCAGTTCCGCCGCGGCATCGACGCGCGGCACCTCGGCGACCGGCAGGCCGTTGTAGAGCGCGCGCAGGACCGCGATCAGGCCGCGCACGATCATCGCGTCGCTGTCGCCGTCGAAGCGGAAGCGGCCGGCCTCGATCTGCGGGTGCAGCCAGACCTGGCTGGCGCAGCCATGAACCTTGGTCGCCGGCACCTTCAGCGCCTCGGCGAGCGGGTCCATCGCCTTGCCCAGGTCGATGACATGGCGATAGCGGTCCTCCCAGTCCTCCAGGAACTCGAAATCCTCGACGATCTCCTCGAATGCCGGCGTGGCCACTGGCGCGATCCTCGGCTGTTAGCTTGCCCCTTGAGGTATGCCCCGCGCCGCGCCCTGTCCAGCCCTTGCGGCTTTTCATCGCCCCCGGGATGCGGTAACCGGACCTCAGCGCAATTCAATCGCGGCGGGACAGGATGCACAAGCCTCTGACAGCACTTCTGGCGGCAAGCCTGCTCGTGTCGGGCTGCAATTCGCGGATCAACCCGGTCAACTGGTTCGGCGGCGGCCGCAGCGCACCGGTCGCGGCCCCCGAGGAGGTCAATCCGCTGATCCCCGCCAGCGGCGGCGGCGGCATATTCAAGCGCCCCGAGGCCGAGGATGTCAGCGTGCCGATCGCCTCGGTGACCGAGCTGAGGATCGAGCCGGACCTTTCCGGCGCCATCGTTACCGCCACCGGCATCGCCTCGCGCCAGGGTGCCTTCGGCGCCGAGCTGCGCCCGACCAGCGAGGACCTGGTTCCCGAGAACGGCGTGCTGACCTTCGATTTCGTGGTCGCCTATCCCGAATACCGCACCAGCACCGGCTCCGAGCAGAGCCGCAGGGTGGTGGTCGGCTATGACCTCAGCCGCCAGGACCTGGAAGGGGTGCGCAGCATCCGGGTCGTCGGCCAGACCAACGCCCTCGAATCGCGCCAGCGCTGAGCGGCGCTCAGATCTCGACCGCCTCGACGCTGGAGCCGCGCGCCGCCAGCGCGATCCGGCCCTCGCAGAGCCGCAGCGCGTCCGCGCCGAACACCTCGCGCCGCCAGCCGGTCAGCGCCGGCACGTCCCGCGCGCCCGCGGCGATCGCGTCGAGATCGGCGCTCGAGGCGATCAGCTTGGCGGCAACCCCGCAGCTTTCGGTCTTGGCCTTGAGCAGCACCCGCAGCAGATCGGCGAGCGCCGGATTGACCTGCAGCTTCTCGCGGCTGCGGTCGGGTTTCGGCAGCTCCTCGGAGGGACAGGCAAGGCCGCGTTCGACCGCCGCCAGGATCCCGTCGGCGATCTCGCCGCGCCGCGCCTCGCGCAGCAGAAGGCGCGCGCCGCCCAGATCGGCCGGGGTGCGCGGTTTCATCGAGGCCAGCTCGACCAGCGCGTCGTCCTTGTAGACGCGGGTGCGCGGCACGTTGCGGTTCTGCGCATAGCTTTCGCGGAACGCCGCAAGCTCGCGCACGACCGCCAGGAATTTCGGCGAATGGGTGCGGGTCTTGATCCGCTGCCAGGCCTCCTCGGGCTGGGCGTCATAGGTCGCCGGATCGGTCAGGATCTTCAGTTCCTCGGCGACCCAGCGGCTGCGGCCCGAGCGGTCGAGCTCGGCGGCGAGATACTCGTAGACCGCGCGCAGATGGGTGACGTCGGCCAGCGCATAGCTCTTCTGCGCCTCGCTCAGCGGCCGGCGCGACCAGTCGGTGAAGCGCGAGGTCTTGTCCACCGAGGCCCGCGCGATCTTGCGCACCAGCGTCTCGTAGCCCGCCTGCTCGCCGAAGCCGCAGACCATCGCCGCGACCTGGGTGTCGAAAAGCGGCTCGGGAAAGACATGGGCGTCGACCCAGAAGATCTCCAGGTCCTGCCGCGCGGCATGGAACACCTTGACCACCGAGGTGTCGCGGAAAAGCTCATAGAGCGGCTCCAGCGACAGGCCCTCGGCCAGGGGATCGACCAGGACGGCGTTCTCCTCGTTCGGACCCGGCATCGCCATCTGCACCAGGCAGAGCTTGGAGTAATAGGTCCGTTCCCGCAGGAATTCGGTGTCGAGGGTGACGTAGGGTTGGCGGGCCGCCTCGCGGCAGAACGCCTCGAGATCGGACGTGGTGGTGAGAGTTCGCATCGATGCCTGTTTGTTGTCGTTTCTTGTTCGGGATGACCCGTTCGGCAAGGCGCCTCCGGACAGCACTACGGCAATTTCGCGCGAATGCAAAGCCGCCGCGTCGGCTGCTGCCCGCTCAGGTCCCGGGATCGAGCCGCAGCGGCGTGCGGTCGCCCGCCGCGAACCGGCGCAGCACCGCGGGGTAGAGCCGGTGCTCCTGCTCCAGAACCCGCGCCGCCAGCGTCTGCGGCGTGTCGCCGGGACGGATGCGCACACGCGCCTGACCGAGGATCGGCCCGTCATCCAGCGCCGCCGTCACCTCGTGCACCGTGCAGCCATGTTCCGCCTCGCCCGCCGCCAGCGCCCGGGCATGGGTGTCGAGGCCGCGGTATTTCGGCAAGAGCGAGGGGTGGATGTTCAGCATCCGCCCCTGCCACTGGGCGACGAAACCGGCGGTCAGCACCCGCATGAACCCGGCAAGGCAGACGATCTCTGTCCTTGCCGCCAGCAGCGGCGTCATCAGCTCGGCCTCGAAGGCGGCGCGGTCGCCCTTGAAGGGCCGGTGATCGACCACCGCCGTGGGCACCCCGCGCGCCGCCGCCCGGGCCAGCCCGCCCGCCGCGGGATCGTTGGACAGCACCAGGCAGGGCCGCGCCGGATGATCGCCGGTCATGCTGTCGAGCAGCGCCAGCATGTTCGACCCGCCCCCCGAGATCAGGATCGCCACCCTTTTGGGCGTCACGTCAGCGCGCCGCGATAGCGGATGCCCGCGCCTTCGGTCACCGCGCCCAGCTGGTGCACGGTCTCGCCGACCTGCACCAGCAGCGCGCCAAGTGCCTCGGCGCGGTCGGGGGCGCAGACCAGCACCATGCCGATGCCGCAGTTGAAGGTCTTGAGCATTTCGGCCTGCGCGATCCCGCCCACCCCGGCCATCCAGGCAAAGACCGGCGGCAGTTCCCAGGCGTCCAGGTCGATCTCGGCCCCCATCCCCTCGGGCAGAACCCGTGGCAGGTTTTCGGTCAGACCGCCCCCCGTGATATGGGCCAGGGCATGAACCCCGCCGGCCCGCACCGCCTCCAGCGCCGGGCGCACGTAGAGCCGGGTGGGCGTGAGCAGCGCGGCGCCCAAGGTGTCCGGGCCGAAGGGGCTGGCATCCGCCCAGTCCAGCCCCGAGGTCTCGACCAGGCGCCGGACCAGCGAATAGCCGTTGGAATGCACGCCCGAACTGGCCAGGCCCAGCAGCACGTCGCCCTCGGCGACGCCCGCGGGCAGCGCGGCGCCGCGCTCCATCGCGCCCACCGCGAATCCCGCCAGGTCGAAATCGCCCGCCGGATACATGCCCGGCATCTCGGCGGTCTCGCCGCCGATCAGCGCGCATCCCGATTGCGCGCAGCCCTCGGCGATGCCCTCGATGATCCGTGCGGCGGTCTCGGTCTCCAGCTTGCCGGTCGCGAAATAGTCGAGAAAGAACAAGGGCTCGGCGCCCTGGCAGACCAGGTCGTTGACGCACATCGCGACGAGGTCGATGCCGACGCCATCGACATGCCCGGTATCGATGGCGATGCGCAGCTTGGTGCCGACCCCGTCGGTGGCGGCCACCAGGATCGGATCGCGATAGCCCGCGGCGGCCAGATCGAAGAGCGCGCCGAAGCCGCCGAGACCGCTCATCACCCCGGCCCGCGCGGTGCGCTGCGCCGCCGGCTTGATCCGCTCGACCAGCGCATTGCCCGCGTCGATATCCACGCCCGCCTCGGCATAGGTCATGCCGCTTGTGCCCGACGTCATCGCTGCCACCCTCCTAAATGCCTGCGCGCGGGTTAGTCGATTGCGCCCGCCCTTGCAACGGGCGGGCTTGACGCGCGGCGGCATCGTGATACCCAAAGCACCGGGCGGGCCTGTAGCTCAATTGGTTAGAGCAGAGCGCTCATAACGCTTTGGTTGCAGGTTCGAGTCCTGCCGGGCCTACCACCGCTCGCGACGCCTGTTGCGAGACCGGTCCCACGGCCGCCCTGCCCCGCGACGACCGATGTGCAGCCGCAGGCGTCGAAGCCTGCATCCGCGACGGAAATTCCAGCGCTTGTCATGACCCGCCCGCATCCGCGGCGGCGTGGCGAGCTGTCGGGTGCCCGTCGCGCTTGACTCCAGCGGCTGCTATCAGTAAATTGAACACTGTGTTCTTTATTGAACTTTTCAGGAAATCGCGGGAGGAACGTCATGGGCTTGAAGATCGGGATCGCGGGGGGCGGCATCGGCGGGTTCAGCGCCGCCATCGCGCTGCGCAAGATGGGACACGATGTCGAGGTCTTCGAGCAGGCGGGTGCCTTCAACCGGATCGGCGCCGACATCAACCTGACGCCGAACGCGGTCTTCGCGCTGGACCAGCTCGGCGTCGGCGGCTACCTGCGCCGGACCGCGGCGCGTCCCGAATACCGGATCAGCCGTGACGGGATCACCGGCGAGGAAACCTCGCGCCTGCCGATGAGCAAGGCCGCCGAGGAGAAATATGGCGCGCCGCAGCTGACCATCCACCGCGCCGATCTGCTGATGGCGCTCCAGGACCAGATCCCGGCGGACAAGATCCACCTGGGCAAGCGCGCGGCGTCGGTGATCGACGGCGACGACACGGCCACGATGGTATTCGCCGACGGCAGCCGCCGCGACTTCGATCTGGTGGTCGGCGCCGACGGCATCCACTCGGCGGTGCGCACCGCGCTCTTCGGCAAGGACGATCCGAAATTCACCGGCATCGTCTCCTACCGCTCGGTCTTCCCGGTCGAGCGCGGCGAGGGTCTGCGCGATCTCGACGCCTTCACCAAGTGGTGGGGCGAGACCACCGACAAGCAGATCGTCACCTTCCCGCTGACCCTGGGCAAGGAGATCTTCGTCTTCGCCACCACCGCGCAATCCGACTGGACCGAGGAAGGCTGGACCCTCGAGGGCGACATCGACGAGCTGCGCGCCGCCTATACCGAGTTCCACCCCGAGGCGCAGGCGCTCCTGGCGGCCTGCGAGACGGTGACGAAATCGGCGCTGCACGTGCGCGAGCCGATGCCGGTCTGGTCCGGCCATCGCGCCACGCTGATGGGCGACGCCGCGCATCCCATGGTGCCGTTCATGGCCCAGGGCGCCTGCATGGCCATCGAGGACGCGGTGGTGCTGGCGCGCAGTCTCGAGGGGGTCGAACAGAGCGGGGTCGCGGAGGCGCTGGCGCGCTATGAAGCCGCCCGCAAGGACCGCAC
>JAGRMU010000213.1:2281-2447 GCA_020441165.1 Sedimentitalea sp. | reverse complement strand
GCCGACTGGGTCTATGGCTATGACGCCTGGGGGGTCGAGCTCGTGTGACCGCAAGGGGAAGGGGTTCGGCGGATGGTACCACCTCCTGGGCTCGAACCAGGGACCTCCTGATCCACAATCAGGCGCTCTAACCAACTGAGCTAAGGCGGCACGCGGGGCTGATTTA
>JAGRMU010000213.1:0-2024 GCA_020441165.1 Sedimentitalea sp. | reverse complement strand
TGTGGCTTTCATGGGTCCAGAGCTGCATGTCGCGATAACCCGCCTGCCGCGCGAATGCCATGCAGGTCGCCAGCAGACGCTTGCCCAGCCCGGTGCCGCGCGCCTCGGGGATCAGCAGGAACAGGCGCAGCTTGGCGGTGGTCCCGCCGGCGGCCACGCAGAAGATGCTGCCCAGGGGCCGGCCACGGCGCTCCGCGATCCAGCCGCGCTCGCGCTCCGGGTCGTGACCGGCGACGAAGGCGTCCAGGATGGACTGCACCAGGTCCCCGAACGTGGCATCGAACCCCTCGGCTCTGGCATAGTGGCGGCGGTGGGCGTCCACCAGCCAGCCCGTGTCCTCGGCGCGAAAGGGCCTGATCGTCACGTCGCTCATGCCAAACCCTGGCCCGAACCGCGCTTGCCTTTCAACCCTTTGCAAGCTAGCACCGGGCCGCAGCCAGCGGAGCGCGGCCATGGGCATCAACACCGAACGCGACATCGAAGCCAACCTGCAGATCGGGCCGACCGACGCGGGCATGGTCCGGATCTTCGTCGAGGCGCAGGGCGTCGAGATCCCGATGGATTTCGAGCCCGAGGAGGCCGAGGAGATCGCCGAGGAGATTCGCGTCGCCGCCAAGGCCGCGCGCGCCATCAAGCGCTGAGCCATAGCTCAGCGGTGGATCACGCCGGGTCAGATCAGTTCGAAGCCGGTGATCTCGAACGCGCAAATCGCCTCGCCGTCCGCCGCTTGTGCCCGCGCGATCAGCTTGCCATCGGCGTCGTGGAACACCGCATGGGCCGTGTGCAAGGCGCGGCAACACCAGTCGCCGTCCGGGTCGCAATATGTGATCATCATGGCGCATCGCCTTCCGTCGCTGTCGGTGGAAACCGCGCCGCCACCCCCGGATCGCGCAGGGCATGCAGGCGGCGGGCGGCATGGACGGCGAACTTGCGGGTCAGCACCTTGCGCCGCGCCGCCGGCAGCACCCGTTCCGGCGCCATGCGCAGGATCTCGGCGTCATAGGCATCGCCGACGATGAGCCCGGTACCGTCCGGCAGGCAATCGGTCGGGAACGCCGGATCGACGGCCCAGAAATAGCGGTCGCACCAGTCGAGATAGCCCTGCCACTTTCCGTCCGCGCGAAAATCGGCAAGGCCCGACTTGCACTCGATGACCCAGATCTCGCCCTTCGGCCCCAGCGCCATCACGTCGACCCGCAGCCCGCGCGCCGGGACGAACTCCTCGACCGAGACATAACCGAGGTGCCGCAGCGCGCGGGCCACGCCGCGCGCCAGCAACTGCCCGGGCCGGGACTCGATCAAGGTCAACTGGGCCATGTCGCGAACCATGAACAATAGGGGAACTTTTTGCAAGGGCAGTACGGCGTCGGCGCTTCGCGACGGATCGCGCGCATCGCGCCCCGGACGCCCCTTGCCGGAGCGCGCGGCAAGGCCTATCTGTGGCGTGTGGCGGGTTCTGCCCTTCGCGTGAAAGGTTGCATTCCGGTGGCCTTAAGCAACTCCGAGGGAGCTGGCTCTGGGCGGATCCTGGTCCGTCTACCTGGCGCCCACCTGTACACACAGGTCCTCGGGAATCAGAACCCCACGGTTGCCTGGTGGTCCCGTCACATGTTGCCGGTCGATGCGTTCAAGCACGTTGAGCCGGGTCCGGAATTTGGCCAAGTCGCGACCCTCTTTGGTCCAGCAGCCCGGTCTCAGATCACGCGGCAGTCCCGGAACCGCCCGAGCGCGCGGTCGATGCCCGGCCCGTCCAGAAGGCAAAGCCCGGTGGACAGCGCGTCGGCGAGCGCGGCGCTCGGGGCGGCGACGGTGATGCCCGGCTGCGACGCAGGCGCGGGGCGGCCGGTTCTCGGATCGAGGATGTGCCCCACTCTCCCCTCCTGGTCGAAGCCGGTCCCGAGCGGCGCGGAACTCGCCAGCGCCCGGTCCCGGAGGGGAAAGCTGTCGCCGCGCGCCAGGTGCACCGGCCAGGCGGTGCCGTCCGGCTGACCGCCCAAGGCGCGAAGCTCGCCGGTGTCGATCAG
>JAGRMU010000212.1 GCA_020441165.1 Sedimentitalea sp. | reverse complement strand
GCGCTTGCCGCCCTTCACGGTCTTGCTGACGCGGTTGATCGCCACCAGGCGGTCGGCGAATTCGGGGGTCTCGTCGCGGTCGCGGCGGGGTCCCCGGCGGTTGTCGTCTCTGGCCATGCGGCCTCCTTGTCGTTGCGGCGCCTCGGGCGCCCAGTTTGGTCTCGATCGCAGTGGGCCGGAACGACCCCCCGATCATCGAGGCGGGCAATGCCGCCTGCGCCCGGATCCGTGCGGCGGGGTGAACCCCGCCCTACGGGTGGTGAGTAGGGCGGGGTTCACCCCGCCGTCCCGTCATATCTTCAGCCCGCCCTCCCGCGCGGCGTCGGCCAGGGCCTTCACCTTGCCGTGGAACAGGAAGCCGCCGCGGTCGAAATAGGCCTCCTCGATGCCGGCCTTCTTCGCCCGCTCGGCGATCGCCGCGCCGACCTTGGCGGCGGCCTCGACGTTGTTCTTGCCGACCAGCCCCAGGTCCTTCTCGAGCGATGAGGCCGAGGCCAGGGTGATGCCCTGCGCGTCGTCGATCAGCTGGACGCTGATGTTCTTGTTCGAGCGGTGCACGCTGAGGCGCGGGCGCCCGGCATTGACCTTGCGGAGCTTGTTCCGGACGCGCAGGCGGCGCTTCAGAAACAGGGTTCTTTTGCTGTTTGCCATCTGTCTGGTCCTTACTTCTTCTTGCCTTCCTTGCGGAAGATGAACTCGCCCTTGTAGCGGATGCCCTTGCCCTTGTAGGGCTCGGGCTTGCGCCAGCTGCGGATGTCGGATGCGACCTGGCCGAGCACCTGCTCGTCGATGCCCTCGAGCACGATCTCGGTCTGCTTGGGCACGGTTACCGTCACCCCCTCGGGGGCGGTGTAGTCCACGTCATGGCTGAGACCGAGGTTCAGCTTCAGCGTGTTGCCCTGCATCTGGGCGCGGTAACCCACGCCCTGGATCTCGAGCTCGCGCTTGAAGCCGGTGCTCACCCCGGTCACCAGGTTGGCGACCATGGAGCGCGACATGCCCCATTGCTGACGCGCCCGCTTGGACGTGCCGCGCGGCGTGACGGTGATCACGTTGCCGTCGACAGCGATGGTCACGTCGTCGGTGGCGGTGAAGCTGCGGGTGCCCTTGGGCCCCTTGACCTCGACGGTCTGGCCCGAGACCTTGGCCTCGACCCCGGAGGGCAGATCGACAGGTTTCTTCCCAATTCGAGACATCTGACCCTCCTTCTAGAATACGGTGCAGAGCACTTCGCCGCCGACATTGGCGGTGCGTGCAGCGGCATCCGACATCACACCCTTGGGGGTGGAGACAATCGACACACCCAGGCCCTCGCGGACGCTGGGGATGTCCTTGACGCCCATGTAGACGCGGCGGCCGGGCTTGGAGACCCTTTTCAGCTCGCGAATGACGGGTTCGCCCTCGTAGTATTTCAGGCTGATCTCGATCGCCGGATGGCCGTCGGCGCCGGTGATCTTCTCGTAGCCGCGGATATAGCCCTCGTCGGCCAGCACGTCGAGCACCCAGGCCCGAAGCTTCGAGGCCGGGGTCACCACGGTGGACTTGCCGCGCAGCGAGGAGTTGCGGATGCGGGTGAGCATATCGCCGATAGGATCGTTCATAACTGTCTCTCCCTCACCAGCTCGATTTCACCAGGCCGGGAATCTGGCCCTGCGAGCCCAGGTCGCGCAGCGCGATCCGGCTCATCTTCAACTTGCGGTAATAGGAGCGCGGACGCCCGGTCAGCTGGCAGCGGTTGTGCAGCCGGGTGGCCGAGCTGTTGCGCGGCAGTTGCGCCAGCTTCAGGCGCGCCTTGAAGCGCTCCTCCATCGGCTTGGTCTCGTCGTTGGCGATCACTTTCAGCGCCGCCCGCTTGGCGGCATAGCGCTTGACCAGCGCCTCGCGCTTCTTCTCGCGCTCGATCATCGATTTCTTTGCCATGTCTTGAATCCTTCCCGCGCTTACGAGTTGAAGGGCATGTTGAAATGCTTCAACAGCGCCTTGGCTTCGGCGTCGGTGCGCGCCGTGGTGGCGATGACGATGTCCATCCCCCAGCTTTCGTCGACCTTGTCGAAGTCGATCTCGGGGAACACGATATGCTCCTTCAGGCCCATGGCATAGTTGCCGCGGCCGTCGAAGGACTTGCCCGAGACCCCGCGGAAGTCGCGCACGCGCGGCAGGGCGATGGTGACCAGGCGATCGAGGAACTCGTACATCCGGTCGCCGCGCAGGGTGACCTTGGCGCCCAGCGGCATCTCCTCGCGGACCCGGAAGCCGGCGATGGATTTCTTGGCCTTGGTGGTGACCGCGCGCTGGCCGGCGATGGTGGTCAGGTCCTCGACGGCCGACTTGGCCTTCTTGGAATCGCGCACCGCCTCGGAGCCGCAGCCGATGTTGAGAACGATCTTCTCGAGGCGCGGGATCTGCATGTCGTTCTTGTAGCCGAACTCCTCCTTCAGGGCCGGCTTGATGCGGTCCCTGAAATCGGCCTTCAGGCGCGGGGTATAGGTTGCGGTATCAAGCATCGATCACGTCCCCCGTGGTCTTGGCGAAGCGCACCTTCTTGTCGCCCTCGATCTTGAAGCCGACGCGGGTGGGTTTGCCGTTGGCGTCGATCAGCGCCAGGTTGGAAAGCTGGATCGGCATCGCCTTCGGGATGCGGCCGCCCTGGCTGGTCTGGCTCTGGCGGGTGGCGCGGATGGCGATGTTGATGCCCTCGACCACGGCCTTGCCGGCCTTGGGATCGACGGACGCGATCGTGCCTTCCTTGCCCTTGTCCTTGCCGGCCAGCACGACGACCTTGTCGCCCTTGCGGAGTTTCGCAGCCATCACAGCACCTCCGGAGCCAGAGAGATGATCTTCATGAAGTTCTTGGCGCGCAGCTCGCGCACCACCGGGCCGAAGATCCGGGTGCCGACGGGCTCGCCGGCGTTGTTGAGGATGACGGCGGCGTTGCGGTCGAAGCGGATCGCGGTGCCGTCCTCGCGGCGCACCTCCTTGGCGGTGCGCACGACGACGGCCTTGCGGACGTCGCCCTTCTTGACGCGGCCGCGCGGGATCGCTTCCTTCACCGAGACGACGATGATGTCGCCGACGGAGGCGTACTTGCGCTTGGAACCGCCCAGGACCTTGATGCACTGAACCCGGCGGGCGCCGGAATTGTCAGCGACATCCAGATTGGTCTGCATCTGGATCATGTGGTTTCTCCTGACCTTTGGGGGGCGGGTTGCGCCGTGTCCCCATGGTTTCGTTCAAACCGGGATGTCCGGGGGCTCAGGCCTCCAGAACCTCCCAGCGCTTGGTCTTCGATTTCGGGGCGCATTCGATGATGCGCACGGTGTCGCCCACCTTGAACGCGTTCTTGGCGTCATGGGCCCGGTACTTCTTGGACCGGCGGACGGTCTTGTGCAGCAGCGGGTGCTTGAAGCGGCGCTCGACCGAGACGGTGACGGTCTGCTCGTTGGCGTCGCTGGTCACGACACCCTGGAGGATACGCTTGGGCATCGATCAGGCCTCCTTCTCGGCGGCCGCTGCGGCGGCCTTCTGGTTGAGCACGGTCTTGACCCGCGCGGCATTGCGGCGCGCGGCACGGATCTGGGCCGGGTTCTCCAGCGAGCCGGTGGCCTGCTGGAAACGCAGGTTGAAGCTCTGCTTCTTCAGGTTGGCAAGCTCCTCCCGGAGCTGGTCCGGGGTCTTGTCGTGCAGTTCCTTGGCGTTCATCGCCGCTTTCCTTTCGACATCACGGGAAGGCCGCACGAAGCGTCACCCTGATTCCCGTGGAGTTCATGATGAAGGGGCCATCTAGACGGGTTACCGGGACAAGGCAAGCCCCAAGCGCGAACTAAGATCGTCCTCACGATTTCCGCGATCCAAACATAACCTAGTCTACCGGTGGCAGACCTCGGGTCTCTCGCTGCCTGGTGTCTACGTCGTCTCGCGAACTGCCGACCAGAAACTCATCGAAAAAGGCAACCATAGTGGGTTTTGGCTTGCTCGGTTGCACCTTGTCCCAACGCTGAGCATAGCTGACGAATATACCCCTGCGATGATTGGGGCCCGGATACA
Organism: Sedimentitalea sp.; assembly: GCA_020441165.1. Taxonomy (GTDB): domain Bacteria; phylum Pseudomonadota; class Alphaproteobacteria; order Rhodobacterales; family Rhodobacteraceae; genus JAGRMU01. The sequence continues at coordinate 3,845 of JAGRMU010000212.1, read as the reverse complement.
ACTTTTTGGAAGTGTTTGCGACCAGTTGGCCCCGATAATCGCATTTCAACTGTCCATTGACCCAAACCCGCAGGTACCCCTGAACAGTGTTTGAAAAGTTGGTGTTAACGACGATGTCAACCCACCTTCCCCGAGACTGGCTCAGGGCAAACAGTTGGCACACGTGACCATACCTTTCAGCCTTACCCCAATTCGCTGCAACTTTCATATCGTCGAGTTGCACGTTTATTGTTTTGCTGCTGCCATTGTAGACCAGCTTGAAAACCGGATGTGCGTTGGCTCCCATTTTCCATTGCCCCACAACAGGCATCAGATTCACGTCATTCGAAAAAGTTGGTATGGACTGGTTGTAGAAGCTCCAACCGTACCAGATATCCTCGCCAAGCCGCGCTTTGGTGGCCGATTTTTTCAAACGGATTTCGCTGCGAGATCGCCCTGCTTTGCAATCTGACCCTCTGCAATCCCCATCCCGTAGTTCATATCGCTCGGCAACTCTACCGCGACGGACTGGCTCCCCTTGCACCGAGTATCGAAACGCATGCCCATGCGGGCTTTCGTTCAGCTCATATCCTTTGGGAGCGCTATCAGCCGAAGTCATAGTCGAAAAACAGGCAAGAATTGCAAACCCAATTGCCCCATTGAGGAACCTCATTTCAAATTCCTTGTCCGGATTCGGATATGCAAATGTAGCAGAAAGACGGAGAAGATGAAACTAACCGGTTTCTCAGCAGATGTTTCCAGTATTCACCGGGTTCCGACCCGCAGGAAATCTGGGACTTCCCGCACTGCCGCACTCGGTGGGGGCATCATCCCCACCCGTAGTTGAAGCTGACGCTGATCCGCTCGCCTTCGGCCATGTTCATCGGCACCTCGTGGCGCAGCCAGCTTTCCCAGAGCAGCACATCGCCGACCTTGGGCGTGACGTAGACGAAGGGCTGCATCTCGCGCCGCGCGTCCTTGGCCCGGGTCGGGGCGGCCATCATCCGGGCCGAGCGCGGGTCCTCGAGTTTCAGGGCGCTGGCGCCGTCCGGCATCGCCACGTAGGTGGTGCCCGAGATCACCGAATGCGGGTGGATGTGGGAGGCGTGCATGCCGCCCTCGGGCAGGATGTTGATCCAGAGGCTGTCGAGCTTGAGCTTGCGGCCCCCGAGGTCGAAGGCGAGATCCTCGGCGAAGGCCGCGACATGCTTGTTCAGCGCCTTCTTGAGGTCCTTGAAGATCGGGAAGCGCCAGGGCAGGTCGTCCAGCGAGGCATAGGAGGTATAGCCCGGATAGCCGTTCTCCTCGCACCAGGCCTGCCCGGCCGCGTCGTCTTCGGCGATGGCGCGGCAGGAGGCGTCGAGTTCCTCCGCATCCACCGGCTTGCCGAGTTCGGAGAGCGGCGCGCGATAGAGGCGGGTGACGAAGAGGGAGTCGATCTGGGGCATGTGCATTCCTTACCTCGACAAGGGCCAAGGCGCGAGAGGATTTCCTGTCGCGGGGCCAGGCCGGGAGCCACCGCAGGATGGGGGCAGGAATGGCCGCCTCGCCCGTGCGGTAAGGATCGCGCCCACCCTGGGGGCGGGTCGGGCGCGATCCGGGGCTGGCGCCCCGGGACGGTCGGCGGAAGGTCAGGTCTGTTTCGGTGGCGGCCAGGGCAAGGTCGGTCCCAGCCGAGGTGCCGCGTCCACGCTCTATACCCCATGATCGCCGTGTGAGCTGACTGGTTCGGCGGTCTCCCGCGGCATTCTGCGTTCGAGGGTTGCGCCAGATAGGCTGGTGCCGAGCCTCAAGAATGGGGGAGAGACCACATGCAGGATAGCACATTCATCGGACTTGATGTCCACAAGGCCACGATTTCCGTCGCGGTCGCGCAAGGTGAGCGCGGGGGCGAAGTGCGCCATTGGGGAACGATCCCAAATTGGCCGGACCACATCAGGAAGTTGGTCGAGAAATTGGCTGTTCACGGATCCCGTTTGTGTTTTTGCTATGAGGCCGGTCCATGCGGCTATGGTCCGCACCGCCAGCTGGTCGGCTTGGGGCATGACTGCATCGTGGTCGCGCCGTCACTCATTCCGGTGAAGGCGGGCGGCCGGGTGAAGACGGACCGCCGCGACGCGGTGATGCTGGCGAAGCTGCATAGGGCGGGTGAATTGACTGCGGTCTGGGTGCCGGATGCAGCCCATGAGGCGATGCGCGATTTGGTCCGGGCGCGGGCGACAGCTGTGCGCGTCACTGGCAAGGCGCGGCAGCATCTCCAAGGTTTCCTGCTCCGCCACGGCCGGGTTCATCCAGGCAAGAAGGGCTGGACAAAGGCCGATCGGCGCTGGCTGACGACAGTCCGCTTCGAGCACCCGGCCCAGCAAATCGTGCTTCAGGATTATATCCATGCCGTGACCGACGCCGAGGCCAGGATCGAGCGGCTGACCGGGCAGATCGCCGACCTTCTGCCGAGCTGGAGCCTCGCGCCGGTGGTCGACGCAATACAGGCGATGCGCGGCGTTGCTTTCATCGTTGCCGTGGCAGTGGTGGCCGAGGTCGGCGATTTCCACCGGTTCGACAATCCCCGCCAGCTGATGGCCTATCTGGGGCTCACACCCTCCGAACATTCCAGCGGTGCCAGCGTGCGTCGGGGCGGAATCGCCAAGGCAGGCAGCGGGCTTGCGCGGCGCGTGCTGATCGAGGGCGCGTGGAGTTATCGCATGCAAGCGCGCGTCAGTCGCAAGCTTCACGACAGAATCGAAAATCTTCCCCAGGCCGTGCGTGACATCGCCTGGAAGGGGCAGTTGCGGATGTGCCGGCGCTACCGCCATCTGGTTGCTGCGGGTAAGGCGAAGGTGCTCGTTACAACGGCCATTGCGCGCGAGATGGTCGGGTTCATCTGGGCCATCGCCAGAGCTGTGACAGCCGCGCCAGTCGAAAACGTCGCCCCCCAAGGCTGAGAGGAAAGGACTCGCCCCGATCACGCCGGCGCGCAAGGTTGGGGGCGGAACGCGGTGGGGAACCCTCGTGCCCTGCTATGAGCCGACGAAGTCGACGCTCGCCATCTAGAACGAGGCAGCCCCAAGACGAAACCACGGTCATGCGGTAGCCAACCCGCGTATGAGAGCTTGCTCAACCGTCGTCTCAGTTCCGTCTCCTACCTTGCGCGTCCACATCACACTGCGCCCGGTGTCGCCGGAACAACTCCCTTGAAACAAATCATTGACAGCGATCATGAGAGCAGGTCGCTGAAATAGTCCTGCCTCGACAGCGGTTTGAGAACATGATTCACCCTCAGCACGGTAACGGCGGTGGTGAGCATGCGCGGGACGGACGAGACGAGCGGGTCGCTGTTCAGCTATGTTGACTTGGAGGCACGCATCCCCGTGCGGCATCCGCTGCGCAAGATCCGTCAGGTGGTGAACGAGGCGCTGGCCAGCCTGGATGGCGAGTTCGAGGCGCTTTACACCGACTTCGGTCGCCCCTCGATCCCGCCGGAGCGGCTGATCCGGGCGAGCCTGATCCAGATCCTGTTTTCGGTCCGCTCGGAGCGGCAGTTGATGGAGCAGATGCAGTACAACCTCTTGTTCCGGTGGTTCGTGGGGCTGGGGGTCGACGACCCGGTTTGGGTCCCCACGGTCTTCACCAAGAACCGGGACCGCCTGCTGACCACCGAGATGTCGCGCAAGGTGATGGCCGCGATCCTCGCCCACCGCGAAGTCGCGCCGCTTCTGTCGGACGACCACTTCTCGGTGGACGGCACGCTGGTCAAGGCCTGGGCCTCGATGAAAAGCTTCCAGCCGAAGGCTGACGATACCCCGCCCGATGACGACGCGGGCAGCCCGCCCGGACCCGACGTGACTGCTGAAGATCAACCTGGACCA
>JAGRMU010000211.1 GCA_020441165.1 Sedimentitalea sp. | reverse complement strand
GCTGGAGCATCTGCTTTACCAGATCTCTGCGGACGATCCGGTCGATACTGCTAAGGTCTTTCCCGATACGGCCTGACACCCGATACCGATCGATCCCTTCGCGGGGGTCGGTCGCCTTGAAGGCACCGCCAGTTCCGGCGTGCCGCATTCGGGAGATCCGAACATGACAACGAACAGCATCGCCATCGACCTGGACGAGCGTGCCGCCGAAACCGTGCGACTCGGCCGCGAGGTGGCAGATATGGCGCTCAGGCTGCATCTGGGTGGCACGGCCATGGACGCGGCGCTTGTCTCTCGCTGTCTCGCGCGGATGGCGCAACGTCAGCCCTTCGGCGACACCGAGGACGGAGGCCTCGCCGCGGTCCTCGAAATTCTCGAGAACGACCTTGCCAGCGAGGCGGTCGGAACGGAGTCGCAATATGTCGAGACGCAGTTCGGTGACTTCGGCCAGGAAGGCGAAATGCAGGATGTTCCGGTCTATTCCGACCGTGGAACCCGGATTCTCGAGCTCCGCGGTCTGTTTCACCACTTCATGAAGAGCCGCGCCTCGGTTCTCGATCACATCGCCGCGCATCGAGCGCTCAACAAGATGATGAGCGGGTAACGAGAGACGATTGCCTCGACCGGCGCCTTCGGTCGGGGCAATTGCCTTGCAGGGCTCCGGTCGTATGCAGGATTGGGGGCCAGTTCGATGCAGGTCTTCCGAAAGGGGATCTGACCAGCCAGGCTCAGGCAACCGGTTCTTGTCGGCTCATGATCGTCGCGAGGCTTCGGTCTGTCCAAGAACGTGCAGGCACGATCGACGGACACCGATTCGGCCAAGAACGGCAGAAGACAGAATTCTTCGGAGACGATCAGCACGTACGATCGGCTCCGCCGTGACCGTTCCGCGATGGAACAGCTGCAATACTAATCCTCGAAGCGCTCTGCAGATCTGGCTTCGATATGGGCAATGATCTCGGAAAGCAGCCAACGAGACGACCTCCCTTGCTTCAAGGGTTTCGGAAATTTGCGACACTTGATGTCGCGATAGATGCTGGCGCGCGAGCGCTGGAGCATATCGACGAGGGTCGAAATTCGAACGAGGCTGTCATTGGGGCTGGGATTGTGCATCGAGATCTCCGTGAGTGCTTGTTCAGGGAAGATCGGATCGATGCGAAGCGGACAGAAATGCTTCAGCAGCGAAAGTTTGGCGGCTTGGTCAGATTTTTTGGTCAGTCCTGTCCAATTCCGGGTTGCGGCCATGGCCGCGTTCGCCACTATTGCATGGTGTGCTCGGGCCCGGCAGGTCTGTGCAGCACTGATAATCTGCCACCCCGGCGCCACCCCGGGCCGGACCGCAAATCACCGAACCAGACACCTAACAGGAGGAAGTTGCTGATTTTTCGAAAGAAATTTGGTAGCGGAGGAGGGACTTGAACCCCCGACACGCGGATTATGATTCCGCTGCTCTAACCAACTGAGCTACTCCGCCACAGGCTCGCGCGTCGTATGACAGCGGGGCAGATGCGTCAAGGCCGAATCGGGCGGTCAACTGCCGCGCACCGTGTCGATCATCAGCTGCACGTTGGCCGGGTCGGCGTCAGGCGTGATGCCGTGCCCGAGGTTGAAGATGTGCGGGCCGCCGGCGAAGGCCCGCAGGATGGCGCGGGTCGCCGCGATCAGCTCCGGCCCGCCGGTCACCATGTGCGCGGAGGCGAGGTTGCCCTGCACGCAGCCGTCGATCTGCACGTGCCGCGCCGCCCAGGCCGGATCGACCGAATTGTCGAGCGCCACGCAATCGACGCCGGTGGCGCGGGCGAAGCCCTCGTAGCGGCCCCGCGCCTCGCGCGGAAAGCCGATCACCGGAATGCTGGGATGGCGGGCCTTGAGCGCCGCGGTGATCTGCCGGCAGGGCTCCAGCGCGTAACGGTCGAAATCCGCGCCCTGCAGCGAGCCGGCCCAGCTGTCGAAGAGCTTGACCACCTCGGCTCCCGCCTCGATCTGCCGCGACAGGTACCCGATCGTGGCCTGCGTGATCCGCTCCAGCAGCGCCTCGAACAGCGCCCGGTTCTCGGCCTTCAACGCGTGCGCCGGTCCCTGGTCGGGGGTGCCGCGCCCGGCGATCATGTAGGTGGCGACGGTCCAGGGGGCGCCGGCAAAGCCGATCAGCGCGACCTCGGCGGGCAGCGCCCGGGTCAGGATCCGCAGCGTCTCGTAGACCGGGGCCAGGGTCTCGTCGATCGCATCGGCGGGCCCCAGCGCGTCGAAATCGGCCTGGCGGGTCACCGTCGACAGCCGCGGCCCCTCGCCGGTCACGAACCACAGATCGGCGCCGAGCGCCTGCGGCACCAGGAGGATGTCGGCAAAGAGGATCGCCGCATCGAAGCCGTAGCGGCGGATCGGCTGCAACGTGACCTCCGCAGCCAGATCGGGGGTGTAGCAGAGGCTCAGGAAATCCCCGGCCTGCGCGCGCGTGGCGCGGTATTCGGGCAGGTAGCGGCCGGCCTGGCGCATCATCCAGATCGGCGGCACATCCAGCACCTCGCCCGCCAGCGCGCGCAGCAGTTTCTTGGTCTCGGCCATGATCGCCTCCCCCGCTTCCTGTTCCGCCTCACCGCTCACGGCTCGGCGGCGATTTGTCAAGCATCGCCCCGGTTGTCAGGGCAATGTGACGCGACTAAAGACGGGGCCATGACACATCCGCTCCCCTCCCCCGCCGCCCCGCTGAAGATCGGCACCCGCGGCTCGCCGCTGGCCCTTGCCCAGGCCCACGAGACCCGCGACCGGCTGGCCGCGGCCTTCGATCTGCCCGGAGCGGCCTTCGAGATCGTGGTCATCAGGACCACCGGCGACCGTGTCACCGACCGCCCCCTGAAGGAGATCGGCGGCAAGGGTCTCTTCACCAGGGAGATCGAGGACGCGCTGCTGTCAGGCGCCATCGACATCGCGGTGCATTCGATGAAGGACATGCCGGTTCTGCAACCGGCAGGCCTGCTGCTCGACACCTATCTGCCGCGCGAGGACGTGCGCGACGCGCTGATCTCGCCGGGTTTCGCGCGGATCGCCGATCTGCCCGCGGGCACGGTGGTGGGCACCTCGTCGCTGCGCCGCCGCGCGCAACTGCTCAACCGCCGCCCCGACCTCGAGGTCGTCGAGTTTCGCGGCAACGTGCAGACAAGGCTGAAGAAGCTGGCGGACGGGGTCGCGGCGGGCACGTTCCTGGCCATGGCGGGGCTGAACCGGCTGGCGATGGCCGAGGTGCCGGTGACGGCCATCGATACGGACGACATGCTGCCGGCGGTGGCCCAGGGCGCCATCGGGATCGAGCGGCGCGCCGATGACAGCCGCAGCGCGGCGCTGCTGGAGGCGATCCACGACCACGCGACCGGCCAGCGCCTGGCCGCCGAGCGGGCCTTCCTGACCGCGCTCGACGGCTCCTGCGAAACGCCCATCGCCGGGCTTGCCGAGCTGGAGGGTAGCCAGTTGCGCCTGCGCGGCGAGGTGCTGCGCCCGGACGGGTCCGAAGCGATCTCCGACGAGCGGCGCTGCGCCATCGCGGAGGGGGCCGAGACGGGCCGGGCGATGGCCGCGCATCTGCTCGCCGAGGCCGGACCGGGCTTTTTCGACTGGCGCGCGCCCGGGTGATGTGACGCTGCTTGCGGCTCCCGCAAGACGAGAGAGAAAGACGCGTTCGTTCATAAACGTGTCGCCGCTTGCGCAGAGGATCGCGCCCGACCCGAGGGTGGGTGCGATGACATCGCGCCCGCCCCGGGGGCGGGTCGGGCGCGATCCGGGGCGGCGCCCCGGAGAGACCTGCGGAGGAATAAACCAGATACATTAAATGTTGCGTGAGGCGCTCGGTCGCATAGGACGAAACGGCACACGGAAGTGCGCTCACCGGCGCCAATGACTGCTAGCTGAGTCCGACCCGACGGAGCAAGGTCACGTCGGGTCGGACTCAGCTAGCCGCCATGGCCGATCCGCCGGCCAAACCCGTACAAGCACCCGACTCGTCCCGCCACCCTCAGCCGGGCCGGGCGGTCTCGATCAGCGCGCGCGCAACGCGCCGGCGCACCGCCTCGTCCTCCTTCTCGACCGCTGCCAGCACCACGCGCAGGTCGCGGCGCACCCCGTGCAGCTGGTCGATCAGCGAGATGATCACCCCCAGCGCGTCCTCGTCCAGATCGAACTGCTCGGAGAGCTCGCAGAGCAGTTCCAGCCGCACCCGGTCGATCTGTCGGTAGGCCGGGCCGGCCTCGGTCTGCACCGGGGTGACGATCTCGGCGGCGACGAAGGCGGAGAGCTTCGCGCGGGTCAGGCTGGCCACGGCGGCGACGATCTGGGTCTCGGAATACTGCACGGCGCTCATGTCTTCATCCCCTTGCGCGGATCGTAGCTGTGGCTCTTGCGCCAGTCCTCCATGAAGGCGGCCAGCGCGTCGTCGATCTTCGGCGGGGCCGCGATGCTCAGCTCGACCCGCTGGTCGCCCGCCGCGCCCTTGGGCGGCACCACCCCGCGCCCGCGCAGGCGCAGTATCTGACCGGACGTGGCACCCTTGGGAATGGTCAGCTTGACCGGCCCCTCGATGGTCGGCACCTCCACCTTGCCGCCCAGGATCGCCTCGTCGATGGAGATCGGCAGGGTCACCAGGATGTCGTTGCCCTCGCGCCGGAAGACCGGGTGCGGGCGCACCGAGAGCGTCACCAGCGCATCCCCGGCCGGCCCGCCGCCGAAGCCGGGATGGCCCTTGCCGCGCAGCCGGATCGTCTGCCCGTCACCGGTGCCGCGCGGGATCTTGACCTCGAGCGACTGGCCATCGGGCAGCGTGATGCGGGTCTTGCCGCCCCTCGCCGCGTCCAGAAACGCCACCTCCAGCGCGTAATGTGCATCCGCGCCGCGCGCGGCAAAGCCCTGCGAGGACCGCGCGCCGCCCCCGCCGCCGGCCCGCTGGCGGAAGAACTCGGCGAAGATGTCGGACGGGTCCTCGAAATTCTCGAAGCCCTGCTGGTGCGCGCCGCCGCGATAGGGATTGTCGGCGGTCTCGGCATAGTCGCGGTAATACTGCCGCTGCCGATGCGCCTGGGTCTCGGCCCCGGTGGCGTCGATCTCGCCCCGGTCGAAGCGGGCACGGGTCTCGGGATCCTTGAGCAGGTCATAGGCGGCCGAGGCAGCCTTGAACCGCGCCTCGGCCCCAGCATCGTCGGGGTTGAGGTCGGGATGGCTGGTGCGGGCGATCTTGCGATAGGCCTTCTTGATCTCCTCCGTGGTGGCGGACTTGGTCAGGCCGAGCGCGGCATAGGGGTCGGTCATCTGGGTCTCCGGTCGGCGGCAGCGCTGCGCGCCAATTCAGTGTTGCCCCCTATGAAAGACGCCGGACGCGCGAAATCAACCCTTGCCGGCGCGCAACCCGCGAAACCCCATGCCCCGACGCGCCGGTCAGACCCATTTCGCCAGCGGCGGCAGGCTCATCAGTACCGCGTTGGCGTCATGGCCGGTCTCCAGCCCGAACTTCGTGCCCCGGTCATAGACGAGGTTGTACTCGGCATAGAGACCGCGATGGATCAGCTGCGCCTCCTTGTCGGCGGCGCTCCAGTCCTGCACCCGGCGCCGCTCGACCAGCGGCAGGAAGGCGGGCAGGAAGGCGCGGCCGATATCCCGGGTCAGCGCGAAATCCGCGGCCCAGTCGCCGGTGCAGTAGTCATCCATGAAGATGCCCCCCACCCCGCGCGCCCGGCCCCGGTGCGGGATGAAGAAATACTCGTCCGCCCAGTCCTTCAGACGCGGGTAATGCGCCGCCCCGTGCGGATCGAGATGGGCCTTCTGCACGGCATGGAAATGGGCGGTGTCCTCGGCATACTCGATGCAGGGGTTGAGGTCCGAGCCGCCCCCGAACCACCAGCCATGGGGGGTCCAGAACATCCTTGTGTTCATGTGTACCGCCGGCACATGCGGGTTCTGCATGTGCGCGACCAGGCTGATCCCCGAGGCCCAGAAGCGCGGATCCTCGGCCATCCCCGGCAGCCCCTTGCGCGCCGCCATGGCTGCCTGCGCCCGCGCGCCGAGCGTGCCGTGGACGGTCGAGACGTTCACGCCGACCTTCTCGAAGACGCGCCCGCCGCGCATCACGCTCATCAGCCCGCCACCGGCATCCTCGCCCTCGGGCGCGGCGCGCCGGGTGCGGGTGACCTCGAACCGCCCCGGCGCGTCCTCTGCCAGCGGTCCCCGGTCATGGCTGTCCTCGAGCGCCTCGAAGGCCGCCACGATCTCGTCGCGCAGCGCCCGGAACCAGGCCGAGGCCTGCGCCTTCTGCTCCGCCATCTCGCCGCCCATGCCACACCCCTCTCCTGAACTTCCTCTTGCGTCAAATACTCCGGGGAGCGCGAGGGGCTGGCCCCTCGCCCCGCCGCGGTCAATGCGCCGGCGCCGCGACCGGATCGAGCAGGGTGCGCCCGCCATCCAGGGTCAGGATCTGGCCGGTCATGAAACCCGAGGCCTCCGAGGCCAGGAACTGCACCGCCTCGGCCAGCTCGCCCGGGGCGGCGATCCGCCCCAGCGGGGTGTGGTCCTCGATGTCCTGGCGGAACTCGCGATGCTCCTTCAGCGTGGTCTTCAGCGAATTGCTCATCACCGAGCCGAAGGCCACCGCGTTGACGCGGATCCGGTGCGGGGCCAGCGCCACCGCCAGCGACCGGGTCATCTGGTCCTGGGCGGCGGTGCTGATCGAATAGCCCAGAAGCTCGGGATGGGTGCGCCGCGCCGCGATCGAGCTGAGATTGACGATCGAGCCGGCCACCCCCTCGCTCTGGCCCTCGGACTGGGCGATCATCCGCCGCGCCACCATCTGGCTGAGCCGCAGCCCCGCCATCAGGTTCTGGTTCAGCATCGTGGTCACCGTGTCGTCATCGGGATCGAGCGCATCCGAGCGCACAACCTGGCGCGCGCCGTTGACCAGGATGTTCACCTCGTCGAAGGCATCCAACGTCGCCGAGAGCAGGTTGGCGATGGTCAGCCGCTCGCGCAGATCGCCGCCGAAATAGCGGATCGTGCTGTCCTCGGCCTGCTCGCCCAGCTCCTCGGCCAGGGCCTTCTCGTCGGCATCCGCGAACATCACGTTGGCGCCCTTCTCGGCGAAGAGGCGGCCGATGGCGAGGCCGATGCCGTTGGCGGCACCGGTGACGATCGCGGTCTTGCCGGCGATGGAAAAGGACATGGGGGCACCTCCTGTCGGGTCTGCGCTCCGGCGTTGCGGCGCTCAGCGCCCCGGGCGATTTTTCCTGGGCCGCAGGGGACGCGCGGCATGCAGCAGCTTGAACCGGGCGTCCCCCCCGATCTCCTCGATGCGGGCGAAATGGTCGGTCAGGGCCGCCTCATAGGGCAATTGGCGGTTCGCCACCAGCCACAGACTGCCCGAGGGCGCCAGAATGCGCGCGGCCGCGGCGATGAAGGCGCGGCCCAGAGACGGGTCCGCGGCGCGCCCGACATGGAAGGGCGGATTGGTCACCACCGCATCGGGGCGCGTCTCGGGCGTCCAGGTGGTGGCGTCCGCCCAGTGGAAGCGGGCGCGGGGATCGTCGAGGTTGCGCCGGGCGCAGGCCAGCGCATCGTGATCGGCCTCGACCAGGTCGAGGCGCTCCACATCGGCGCGCTCGAGCACCCGCGCCGCGAGATAGCCCCAGCCCGCCCCCAGATCGACCACATGGACCCCCAGATGCGCCGGCAGCACCGCCGCCAGGGCTGCCGAGGCCGGATCGACCGCATCGGCCGAGAACACCCCCGGCGCGGTGACGAAGCCCTCCGCCGTGCGCATCTCCGGCGGAAGCCAGTCGGCGAAGCGGTCCGGATCGGCTTGCAGCCAGAAGAGCTTGCCATGGGCCTTGACCACCGGCCCCGCCACCTCGGCGCGGGCGCGGATGTCGCGCAGCAGGCTGTCGATGCCGTCGGTCTTGGCGCCATCCACGATCACCGGCCCCGAGGTCGCCGCCATCGCCTGTGCCACCAGGGCCCGGGCCTGCGCCTTGGCCCGCGGCAGGCAGACCAGCGTGGCGGCGAACGGACCGGCGGCCTCGGGCGCGCAGTCGTACCCGGCGGCGCGCAGGGCGTCGTGATCGGGGCGGAAGGGCTGGACGATGCGCAGCCTCTCGCGCGGCAGGGCCGACAGGTCCATCCCGGCGCGCGGATGCAGCACGGCGATCGCGCCGCTATCGGGCAGCACCAGCCCGCCCGTCTCGAGCGCCAGCGTCAGGCGGGAACTCATGCGCGCGCCCTAGTCCTCGCGTTCCATGGTGCATTGCAGCGGGTGCTGGTGGCGGCGGGCAAAGTCCATCACCTGCCCGACCTTGGTCTCGGCGATCTCGTGGCTGAACACGCCGACCACCGCCACGCCCTTCTTGTGCACGGTCAGCATGATCTCGAAGGCCTGGGCATGGTTCATGCCGAAGAACCGCTCCAGCACATGCACCACGAACTCCATCGGCGTGTAATCGTCGTTGAGCAGCAGCACCTTGTAGAGCGGCGGCCGCTTGGTGTGCGGACGCGTCTCGATCAGGACCGAGGCATCGCCATCGTCCTCCGGCGTGTCCGACATCATCAGCGGTTTCAGCAGCATCTCGCAGTAGTTTCCGGGTGCGGTTCTGGTTTAGGGCGTCACCGTTTATATATCGTTCCCGCGGGATTCGGAAAGAGGCAGGCGGACCGGGATGACAGGGAACCTGACCACCATCGGCTTCGATGCCGACGACACGCTCTGGCACAACGAGCGGTTCTACCGGCTGACGCAGGAACGGTTCGCGGCGCTGCTGGCCGATCATGCCGAGCCCGGGCATCTTGCCGAGCGGCTGCTCGCCGCCGAGAAGCGCAACATCGGGCGCTACGGCTACGGCATCAAGGGCTTCGTGCTGTCGATGATCGAGACCGCCATCGAGGTGACCGAGGACCGGGTCCCGGCGCGGGTGATCCGCGAGTTGATCGAGGCCGGGCAGGACATGCTCGCCCATCCGATCGAACTCTTGCCCCATGCGCGCGACGCGGTCGAGGCGGTGGCCGCGACCCATCGCACGCTCTTGATCACCAAGGGCGATCTGCTGGACCAGGAGCGCAAGTTGGCGCAATCGGGGCTGGGCGAGCTTTTCGACGGGGTCGAGATCGTCTCGGAGAAGACCGCCGCCAGCTATGCCGCGATCTTCGCGCGACACGGCGACGGGCCCCGGCACGCCATGATGATCGGCAACTCGATGCGCTCGGACGTGGTGCCGGTGATCGAGGCCGGCGGCTGGGGCGTGCATGTCCCGCACGGGCTGGTCTGGGAGATCGAACATGCCGAGCCGCCCCGCGCGGCGCCCCGCTATCGCACCCTCGAGGACCTGGGCGGGCTGGCCGAGCTTTTACGCGCGATCGGCTGATCCGGGCGGGCCCTGGCGCCGCGCCGCGAATCCGCCGGTGCCGAGGCGGCGGTGATCCCGGCCGATCGTCTTCCGCCGGAAATCGCAAATCTGGAGGGCGGCGCGCGGCCTTGCGCTAGATATGGTCGCGCATTGAGGCAACAATTCAGCCCCTCCCCACAACCTGCGGGTTTATTTCAAAATTTCCCTGTGCTAGCGTCGCCGCATCGAGACCAATAATGCCAGCCGGAAAACCGGCGGCGCGAGGCAGACAGAGGCAATTATCGTGCAGGTTCGACGCATTCGGTCGGCCCGTTGGGGCCTGTTCCTATTCACCGCGTTCTGGCTGATCGTGGTGGTTCCCCTCAGCGTCATGGCGGCGCCCTACGCGGCCTACGTGATCGACGCGCGCACCGGCGAGGTGCTGCATTCGCAGAACGCCGACGCGCGGCTGCATCCGGCATCGCTCACCAAGATGATGACGCTCTACATCGCCTTCGAGGCGGTGGAGAACGGCGAGATCTCGCTGGACACGAAGGTGAAGATCTCGAGCCACGCGGCCAGCGAGCCGCCCTCCAAGCTGGGGCTGCGGGCCGGGCAGACCATCGCCCTGCGCTATCTGATCCGGGCCGCGGCGGTGAAATCGGCCAACGACGCGGCCACCGCCATCGGCGAGGCGATCAGCGGCAGCGAGTCGGCCTTCGCCAAGCGCATGACCCGCACCGCGCGCTCGCTCGGGATGAACAATACCACCTTCAAGAACGCCAACGGACTGACCGCCGACGGGCACCTCTCCTCGGCCCATGACATGACCATCCTCGGCCGGCACCTGCTCTACGATTTTCCGCAATATTACAACCTCTTCTCGCGCACCTCCGCCGATGCCGGGATCAAGACGGTGCCGAACACCAACCGCCGCCTGCTGGCCGATTATCGCGGCGCCGACGGGATCAAGACCGGCTATACCCGCGCGGCCGGGTTCAACCTGGTTGCCTCGGCCGAGCGCGGCAACGAGCGCATCATCGCCAC
>JAGRMU010000210.1 GCA_020441165.1 Sedimentitalea sp. | reverse complement strand
CCATGCCGCCGGTATTGGGGCCGGTATCGCCTTCGCCCACGCGCTTGTGATCCTGCGCGGTGCCGATGGGCAGCACCGTCTCGCCGTCGCAAAGCACGAAGAACGAGGCCTCCTCGCCGGTCATGAACTCCTCGATCACAACCTCCGCGCCGGCCCCGCCGAAGGCGCCGCCGAACATCTCGTCGATGGCGGCCAGCGCCTCGGCCTCGTCCATGGCGACGATCACGCCCTTGCCGGCGGCCAGCCCGTCGGCCTTGACCACGATCGGCGCGCCCTGCGCGCGCACATGCGCTCGCGCCGCCTCGGGGTCGGTGAAATGCGCATAGGCCGCGGTCGGCGCGCCGCAGGCGTCGCAGATCTCCTTGGTGAAGCGCTTGGAGGCCTCCAGTCGCGCCGCCGCCGCCGAGGGACCAAACGCCAGCACCCCGGCCTCGCGCAGCCGGTCGGCGACGCCGGCGGCCAGCGGCGCCTCGGGACCGACGATCACGAAGTCGATGGCGTTTTCCTCGGCGAAGGCCACCACCGCGCCGCCATCCTCGATATCGAGCGCGGCGCAGGTCGCGATCTGGGCGATCCCGGCATTGCCCGGCGCGACGATCAGCCTGTCGCACTTGGGGTTCTGCATCACCGCCCAGGCCAGCGCGTGTTCGCGCCCGCCGCTGCCCAGGATCAGAATGTTCATCGCGGTCTCCTTGTCTGCGCCGGGGCCTGAATAGGGGCCGGGCCGACCCGGGGCAAGATCCGGCCGACCCATGGAACAGCCGCGCGGCGCGGGCGTTTGTCCAGGTAACCGAAACCGAAGTGAAAGGACGTCATCATGGACAAGCTGAAAAACCGCAAGATCGCCATTCTCGCCACCCATGGCTTCGAGCAGTCCGAGCTCGAGGCGCCGCGCGATGCGCTGCGCGAGGCCGGGGCCACGGTGCATGTGATCGCGCCGGACAGCGGCGAGATCCGGGGCTGGAAGGGCAAGGACTGGGGCCAGACGGTCGCCGTGGACCGAACCCTCGAAGATGCCGACGCGGCGGAATACGACGCGCTGGTCCTGCCCGGCGGGGTGGTGAACCCCGATCTGCTGCGTGTCAATCCTGCCGCGCTGAGCTTCATCAAGGCGGTCTGGTCCGCCGGCAAGCCGATCGGGGCCATCTGCCACGCGCCGTGGCTGCTGGTCGAGACCGGCATCGCGCAGCACCGCAAGCTGACCTCCTACACATCGATCCGCACCGATGTCGAGAACGCCGGCGGCAAGTGGGAGGACAGCGCGGTGGTCACCGATCAGGGTCTGGTCACTAGCCGGAACCCGGACGATCTGCCGGCCTTCTGCGACAAGCTGATCGAGGAGATCGCCGAAGGGGTCCATCACGCCCGCGCCGCCGCGTGATCTTTTCTTTCGCCGGGCTTTGGGTCATGGATGGGCCATGACTGCGCTCATCGACGACCCCCAGCCCGGCGGCAACCTGCCGGAATTCACCGTGTCCGAGGTCTCGGGCGCGGTGAAACGCACTCTGGAGGAGGAGTTCGGGCGGATCCGGGTGCGCGGCGAGGT
>JAGRMU010000209.1 GCA_020441165.1 Sedimentitalea sp. | reverse complement strand
CGCATCAGGTAGCGGTCGTAGCAATCGCCGTTCTTGCCGATCGGGATCTGGAAGTCGAACTCGTCGTAGCACTCGTAGGGCTGGGCGCGGCGCAGGTCCCAGGCCAGCCCGGCCGAGCGCGCCATGACGCCGGAGAAGGCGTAATCCAGCACCATCTGCTCGTCGACCACGCCGATATCCACGTTGCGCTGCTTGAAGATGCGGTTCTCGGTCAGCAGCCCGTCGATATCCTCGAGGAACTTCGGGAAGCCCTTGGCCCAGGTCTCGATATCGTCGATCAGCGCCGGCGGCAGGTCCTGGTGCACCCCGCCGGGGCGGAAATAGGCCGCGTGCAGGCGCGCGCCGCAGGCCCGCTCGTAGAAGATCATCAGCTTCTCGCGTTCCTCGAAGCCCCAGACCGGCGGGGTCAGCGCGCCGACGTCCAGCGCCTGGGTGGTCACGTTGAGAAGATGGTTGAGGATGCGCCCGATCTCGCAGTAGAGCACGCGGATCAGCTGCGCCCGGCGCGGCACCTCGGTGCGGGTCAGCTTCTCGATGGCCAGGCACCAGGCATGTTCCTGGTTCATCGTGCCGACATAGTCGAGCCGGTCGAAATAGGGCAGGTTCTGCAGGTAGGTGCGGCTTTCCATCAGCTTCTCGGTCCCGCGGTGGAGCAGGCCGATATGCGGATCGCAGCGTTCGACGATCTCGCCGTCAAGCTCGAGTATCAACCGCAGAACGCCATGCGCTGCAGGGTGTTGCGGTCCGAAGTTGATGTTGAAATTGCGGATCTTCTGCTCGCCGGTCACGGCGCTGGTGGACCCGTCATCGAATTTCGCGCCATCCATCAGCGTCTCTCCAGCTCTTGCAGTTTCGCCGCCATCACCCAGAGCAGCACCAGAACGCCGAAGGGGATCGCGGCGGCCAGCGCCCAGTACTTGTTGATCCCGAAATGCGGCAGCAGCTTGAGCAGCGGGATGACGGTGACGACGGTGGCGGCGATCCAGATCAGGAATTCCATCACTTCGTCCCCTTCTCGTCGCCCGGAAGGATGTACTGCGCGCCCTCCCAGGGGCTCATGAAGTCGAACTGCCGGTATTCCTGGACCAGCGACACCGGCTCGTAGACGACGCGCTTGGCGGCCTCGTCATAGCGCACCTCGGTATAGCCGGTGGTCGGGAAATCCTTGCGCAGCGGATGGCCGCGAAAGCCGTAATCGGTGAGGATCCGGCGCAGGTCGGGATGGCCCGAGAAGAGGATTCCGAACATGTCGAACACCTCGCGCTCGAACCAGTTGGCCGAGGGGTGGATGTCGGTGATCGAGGGCATCATCTCGTCGTCGCGGATCGCGGCGCGCAGACGGATGCGGTGGTTCTGGTACATCGACAGGAAGTGATAGACCACCTCGAAGCGCTTGGCCCGGTCGGGATAGTCCACCGCGGTGATGTCCACCAGCGTGGAGAACCGGCAATTGGCATCGCCCTTCAGGAAGTCCACCAGCCCGACGATGCTGGCCGGGGTCACCTCGACGCTCAGCTCGCCATGCGCGACGCTCCAGCCGAGCACGCAATCGGGGCGCTTGAGCTCGATATGGGCGCCCAGTTCGTTCAGTGCGTCACTCATCTGACCAGTGTTCCCGTCCTGCGGATCTTGCGCTGCAGCTGCATCAGCCCGTAGAGCAGCGCCTCGGCGGTCGGCGGGCAGCCGGGCACGTAGATGTCGACCGGCACGATCCGGTCGCAGCC
>JAGRMU010000208.1:4480-8027 GCA_020441165.1 Sedimentitalea sp. | reverse complement strand
TCAAGAAACCGTGCCCCAGCCCAGATAGAGCTGCGCGAGCGGGTGGTCGCGTTCGTTGATGAGGGTCACGGGCACCGTGAGGCGGCGCGGCGTTTCCGGGTGTCACCGAAGTTCGTGAACGACCTGATCAAGCTGCGGCAGGAAACTGGATCTCTGGCGCCGCGTCCCCAGGGCAATGGCGGCGGACACGGCAAACCGTTTGGCGTGACGAACTGGATCGAGGCTCGCATCGCCGCCAAAGGCGAGATCACGCTCGACGAATTGGCCACGGAGCTGGCCGGGACGCATGGCATCCACGTCCATCGCGGCACAGTCTGGCGGACGCTTCGGGGGCTCGGGTTGACGCACAAAAAACACCTTCAGGCGCTTGAGCAGAAGCGCAAGGATGTGGCTGGTCAACGGCATATCCGGATCGCGAAACGCCAGCGCTTCATGGCCAACCCTCTGGAACGCTTGGCCTTTGTCGACGAGCCCTCGGTCAAGACCAACAGGACCAAGACCACCGGCTGGGCTCCGTGCGGGCAGCGTTTGATCGATCACGCGCCGTTCGGCCTTTGGCGCACCCAGACGTTCATCGCGGCTTTGCGCCATAACAGGCTGGACGCCCCTTGGATCATCGACGGCGCCATGAAGGGTGACATGTTCACGCTCTACACCGAAACCCAGTTGGTGCCGACGCTCCGCGAAGGCGACGTTGTCATTCTCGACAACCTGTCGAGCCACAAGGCCCCGGCTGCGGCGGATTGCCTGCGTGCAATTGGGGCCTGGTTCCTGTTCTTGCCGCCGTACAGCCCCGATCTGAATCCCATCGAGATGGCCTTCTCGAAACTCAAGACACTGATCAGGAAGGCTGCCGCGCGGACCTACGATCAACTTTGGGCCACCGTCGGACATGTCTGCGACCTCTTCTCAGATGAAGAGCGTTACAACTACTTCAAGGCCGCAGGCTATGAGGCCAATTGAGCGCGACATGCTCTAAATCAATGACTTGCATATTTGCGATGTCCAAAATATGGTTGCTGGCCATAGGAACAGCGTGTCGTTGGCAAAGTCCAAGGTTTCGCGACTCTATCGGTCGGGATCGTCGATCAGCGGGGTGGGTTTGGCGAGTCTGATCAGGTCGGTCGGATCGCCGATGGTCACCGTCGCCCCGTCGACCTGGACCCCGTAGGCCTGCAGCGACTTGAAGGCGCGCGAGAGGTTCTCGGCGGTCATGCCGAGGATCGAGGCGAGGCGGCGCTTTTCCATCGCGAGGGTGATGGCGCAGTCGCCGCTGCCGGCCGCGCGCTGGCGCAGCAGATAGTTGGCCAGGCGTTCGATCGAGCTGCGCAGGCGCAGGTCCTTGCTGCTCTTGACCACCTGCCGGTAGGATTGGGCAAGCTCGGTGACCACGGCGCGGGCGAAGGCGTGTTCGGTGGCGAAGACCGCGCGCACGTCCGTCGAGGGCAGCAGGATGATGCGGGCCTTCTCGAGCGTGCGCGCTGACATGAGGTAGGGGGCATCGCGGATCGTGGCGGCGAGGATGAAGACCGCCAGCGGGTGCTCGATGGCCATCGTCGTCTCGCGCCGGTTCCAGCGCGCGAAAAGCTCCACGCTGCCCTCCGAGAGAATGTGCAGGAAATCGCTGGAATCGCCCTCGTGGAGCAGTTCGACCTGCGGCGGGAAGGTCTGGACATAGGCGCCGCGGGTCAGCTGCTCGAAGGACGCGTCGCTCATGCCGTCGAAAAGCGGCAGGCGTCTGATTTCCGGAATGTCCGATTCACGCACGGGGGAGATGATCCTGCAACTGGCCGACGGACCCTACCGCCCAGGATTGATTTTTGTCAACCGGATGCCACCCGAAAATCAACGCCGCGATTGCGGTTCTTCGGGCGAGGGGGCGACAGTTTCCGGTAACACATTTATTTCAGGGGCGTTTTCACGAAACTTGATCTCGATCAACCTTCGGGATGCGGCATTCGCGCAGATCACACCGCGACACCATACACGACGTCAAGAAACGAGAAGCGAAAGGACGCGTCATGAACGCATTATCCGGGGTCGCAAAGGCGGATCAGAACCGCGCGCTGGCCCTCAGCACAATCGCCTTCACCATGAACTTCGCCGTCTGGACGATCTTCGCCATCATCGGGGTGCAGATCAAGACGGAGCTTGGCCTCAACGAGACCCAGTTCGGCATCCTGGTCGCGACCCCGATCCTGACCGGCTCGCTGACCCGGCTGATCCTCGGCATCTGGACCGAGCAGTATGGCGGACGGATCGTGTTCCCGGCCCAGATGCTGCTGGCGGCGCTGGCCACCTGGCTGCTGACCGCGGCCAGCACCTACCCGATGTTCCTGGTCGCCGCGCTTGGCGTCGGTCTCGCCGGCGGCTCCTTCGCGATCGGTGTCGCCTATGTCTCGCACTGGTTCCCGCGCGAGAAGCAGGGCACCGCGCTCGGCATCTTCGGCGCCGGCAACGTCGGCGCGGCGGTGACCAAGTTCGGGGCCCCCTTCGTGATGGTCGCCTTTGGCTGGGAAGCGGTGGCGAACATCTGGGCGCTGGGTCTGGCGGCGATCGCCGTGATCTTCTTCCTCTTCGCAAAGAACGATCCGGTCTTCGAGGCACGGCGCAAGTCCGGCGCGAAGGCGGCAACGATCCGGGCGCAGATCGAACCGCTCAAGAACATGCAGGTCTGGCGCTTCTCGCTCTACTATTTCTTCGTGTTCGGTGCCTTCGTGGCGCTGGCGCTGTGGCTGCCGCACTACCTGGTCGATGTCTACAGCGTCGATATCCGCACCGCCGGCATGGCCGCGGCGGCCTTCTCGCTGTCGGCCAGCGTGTTCCGCGCCTATGGCGGGCACCTGTCGGACCGGTTCGGCGCGCGGCAGGTGATGTACTGGACCTTCGGCTTCTCGCTGATCCTTCTGTTCATGCTGTCCTATCCGCCGACCAGCTACACCATTCACGCCAAACAGGGCGACATCTCGTTCTCGACGCAGATGGGCTTCGGAGCCTTCGTCCTGATGATCTTCGCGCTCGGCTTCTTCATGAGCCTCGGCAAGGCGGCGGTCTACAAGCACATCCCGGTCTATTATCCCGACAACGTCGGCTCGGTCGGCGGCCTGGTGGGGATGATCGGCGGCCTGGGCGGCTTCGTGCTGCCGATCGTGTTCGGCGCGCTGCTCGACCTGACCGGCATCTACACCACCTGTTTCGCCTTCCTGTTCCTGCTGGTCGGCGTGGCGCTGACCTGGATGCACCTGGCGATCCGGCGCATGGAGCGCGCGCATCTGGATGCGGCGCGGGATGCGCTGCCGGAACTGCCGGAATTCGCGGGCATGCCCATCCCGTCCGGTCACTCGGCCGCGACGCTGACCGAGTGGGATCCCGAGGACGCGACCTTCTGGAACGCCAAGGGAAAGCGCATCGCGAACCGCAACCTGTGGATCTCGATCCCGGCGCTGCTCCTGGCCTTCTCGGTCTGGATGGTGTGGTCGGTGGTGGTGGCGCGTCTGCCGGCCATCGGCTTCGACTTCACGCAAGGCCAGCTCTTCTGGCTGGCGGC
>JAGRMU010000208.1:1626-4279 GCA_020441165.1 Sedimentitalea sp. | reverse complement strand
GGCAACTTCGCCTCGTCCATGGCCAATATCAGCTTCTTCTTCCCGAAGGCGGAAAAGGGCAACGCGCTGGCGCTGAACGCCGGTCTGGGCAACCTCGGCGTGTCGGTCATGCAGTTCCTGGTGCCGATCGTGATCACCATGGGCGTCTTCGGCGCGCTGGGGGGCGATCCGCAGCCGCTGTCGGATGGCGGCCAGCTCTGGCTGCAGAACGCCGGCTTCGTCTGGGTGCCCTTCATCCTGGCCGCGACCGTCGCCGCCTACCTGGGGATGAACGACATCGCCTCGGCCAAGTCGTCCTTCGCGGACCAGTCGGTGATCTTCAGCCGCTTCCACAACTGGATCATGTGCATCCTCTACACCGGCACCTTCGGCAGCTTCATCGGGTACTCGGCGGGCTTCCCGCTCTTGATGAAGACGCAGTTCCCGGACGTGAACGCGCTGCAGTTCGCCTTTCTCGGCCCGCTTGTCGGCGCGCTGAGCCGGGCGGCGACCGGCTGGGTGTCCGACCGCTTCGGCGGCGGGCGGGTGACGCTCTGGGTGTTCGTCGGCATGATGGTGGCGGTCTTCGGGGTGCTGCAGTTCCTGCCCTCGGACGGCGCGGGCGGCAACTTCTGGCTGTTCTTCGCCTGCTTCATGGCGCTGTTCTTCCTGACCGGGGTCGGCAATGCCTCGACCTTCCAGATGATCCCCGCGATCATGCGGCAGGAAATTCCGCGGCTGATGCCTCACCTCGATGGCGCTGCGATGCAGAAGCAGATCGAGCGCGAGAGCGCGGCGATCATCGCCTTCACCTCGGCGATCGCAGCCTATGGCGCCTTCTTCATCCCCAAGTCCTACGGCACGTCCATCGCGATGACGGGCGGACCGGAAATGGCGCTCTGGGGATTCGGCGTCTTCTACGCGATCTGCACGGTGCTGACCTGGTTCTACTACACCCGGCGCGGCGCCCTGCTTGACCACACCAAAACCCTTTCGCCCACCATGGCGACCGCGTCGCGGACCTGACAGGAGACCGACATGAGCAATCTACTCGACCGACTGAACTTCCTGCAATCCAAGGAGCTTGACCGTTTCTCGAACGGGCATGGCCAGACCACCCGCGAGAGCCGCGCCTGGGAGGAGACCTACCGGAACCGCTGGCGGCACGACAAGGTCGTGCGCTCGACCCACGGGGTGAACTGCACCGGCTCGTGCTCGTGGAAGATCTACGTCAAGTCCGGGATCGTGACCTGGGAGACCCAGCAGACCGATTACCCGCGCACGCGGCCCGATCTGCCCAATCACGAGCCGCGCGGCTGCGCGCGCGGCGCCAGCTACAGCTGGTATCTCTACTCGGCCAACCGGGTGAAGAACCCGCTGATCCGCGGCAAGCTGCTCAAGGCCTGGCGCGAGATGCGCCGGACCATGACCCCGGTGGCCGCGTGGAAGGCGCTGCAGGAGGATCCGATCCTGCGCGCCTCCTACGTGCAGACCCGCGGCAAGGGCGGCTTCGTGCGCGCCGGCTGGGAGGAGGCGACCGAGATCATCGCCGCCGCCAACAGCTATACCACCAAGACCTACGGGCCCGACCGGATCTTCGGTTTCTCGCCGATCCCGGCGATGTCGATGGTCTCCTATGCCGCCGGCAGCCGCTATTTGAGCCTGATGGGCGGCACGGTCATGTCGTTCTACGACTGGTATTGCGACCTGCCGCCGGCCAGCCCGCAGACCTGGGGCGAGCAGACCGACGTGCCGGAATCGGCCGACTGGTACAATGCCGGCTTCCTGCTGCTCTGGGGCTCGAACGTGCCGCAGACCCGCACGCCGGATGCGCATTTCTATACCGAGGCGCGCTATCGCGGCACCAAGTCGGCGGTGATCTGCCCCGACTATTCGGAAGCCTCCAAGTTCGGCGACATCTGGCTGGCGCCCAAGCAGGGGACCGACTCGGCCCTCGCGATGGCGATGGGCCACGTGATCCTGCGCGAGTTCCACCTCGACCGGCAGGCCGAGTATTTCGAGGACTATTGCCGCAAGTATTCGGACTTCCCGATGCTGGTGCGGCTGGACGAGAAGGACGGCAAGCTGATCCCGGGCCGCTTCCTGCGGGCGGACGATCTGACCGGCAAGCTCGGCGAAAAGAACAACCCCGAATGGAAGACCGTCGCCTGGGACCGCAAGACCGGCGGCCCGGTCGCGCCCAACGGCTCGGTCGGCTATCGCTGGGGCCAGCAGGGCCAGTGGAACCTCGAGGAGCGCGCCGGCAAGGCCGAGACCGATCTGCTGATGACGCTGATCGACGAGGCCGACCATGACGACGTTGTGGGGGTCGATTTCCCCTATTTCGGCGGCAAGGCGCACGAGCATTTCGTGAAATGCGAGCATCCCGAGGTGATGACCCGCAACATCCCGGTCAAGAAGATCAAGTCCGGCAAGACCGAGATGCTGGTGGCCACGGTCTTCGACCTCTTCTGCGCCAATTACGGGCTGGATCGCGGCCTGGGCGGCGACTGGGTGTCGATGGATTACGCCGAGGACATGCCCTACACCCCGGCCTGGGCCGAGAAGATCACCGGCGTTCCGGCCGAGAAGATCGCGGTGGTGGCGCGCGAGTTCGCCCGCAACGCCGAGAAGACCAAGGGCAAGTCGATGGTCATCCTCGGGGCCGGTCTGA
>JAGRMU010000208.1:0-1534 GCA_020441165.1 Sedimentitalea sp. | reverse complement strand
TACGTGGGCCAGGAGAAGCTGCGCCCGCAGACCGGCTGGACGCCGCTGGCCTTCGCGCTGGACTGGCACCGCCCGCCGCGGCACATGAACTCGACCTCGGCCTGGTATGCCCATACCGACCAGTGGCGCTATGAGCAGGTGACGGCGGGCGACATCCTGTCGCCGACCGCGCCCGAGGGCGATTGGGACATCAACCTGATTGACTACAACATCCGCGCCGAGCGGATGGGCTGGCTGCCTTCGGCCCCGCAGCTCAAGACCAACCCGCTGGAGGTCGCCAAGGCGGCCAAGGCGGCGGGCAAGGAGGTCGCGCCCTATGTGGCCGAGCAGCTGAAGTCCGGTGCGCTCGAGATGTCCTGCGAGGATCCCGACGCGCCCGAGAACTGGCCGCGCAACCTCTTCGTGTGGCGCTCGAACCTGCTGGGCTCGTCCGGCAAGGGGCACGAGTATTTCCTCAAGCACCTGCTCGGCACCCAGCACGGGGTGATGGGCAAGGACCTGGGCGAGGAAGGCGGCGTGATGCCGAAGGAGGCCAGGTGGCACAAGGAGGCGCCGAAGGGCAAGCTCGACCTGCTGGTCACCATCGACTTCCGGATGAGCACCACTTGCGTCTATTCGGACATCGTTCTGCCCACCGCCTCGTGGTACGAGAAGGACGATCTGAACACCTCGGACATGCACCCGTTCATCCACCCGCTGCAGGCGGCGGTGGACCCGGCCTATGAAAGCAAGTCCGACTGGGAGATCTTCAAGTCGATCGCCAGGAAGGTGCAGGAGGTGGCGCCCGAGGTGCTCGGCAAGGAGACCGACATCGTCGCCCTGCCGCTGAACCACGACACGCCCTCCGAGATCGCGCAGGACCATGTGCGCGACTGGAAGAAGGGCGAGTGCGAGCTGATCCCCGGCAAGACCGCGCCGAACTTCATCGCCATCGAGCGCGACTACGGGGCGATCTACGACCGCTTCGTGGCGCTCGGCCCGCTGATGGACAAGATCGGCAACGGCGGCAAGGGCATCGCCTGGAACACCGAGCACGAGGTCCAGCACCTGCGCGATCTGAACGGCGAATGGCTGGATGGGCCGGCCAAGGGCTGCGCCAGGATCGAGACCGGCATCGACGCCGCCGAGGTGATCCTGATGCTGGCCCCCGAGACCAACGGCGAGGTGGCGGTCAAGGCCTGGCACGCGCTGGAAAAGGCCACCGGGCGCGAGCACGCGCATCTGGCGGCGGTCAAGGAGGACGAGAAGATCCGCTTCCGCGACATCGCCGCCCAGCCGCGCAAGATCATCTCCAGCCCGACCTGGTCGGGGATCGAGAGCGAGAAGGTCTGCTACAATGCCGGCTATACCAACGTGCACGAGCTGATCCCCTGGCGCACCCTGACCGGACGTCAGCAGCTCTATCAGGACCACCTGTGGATGCGCGCCTTCGGCGAGGGTTTCTGCACCTACCGCCCGCCGGTAGATCTCAAGACCATCAACGCCGAGATCAACACCGACATCGGCAAGCCGCACGTGGTGCTGAACTTCATCA
>JAGRMU010000207.1:597-2234 GCA_020441165.1 Sedimentitalea sp. | reverse complement strand
TCGCTTAAATTGTCAAGTGACAAGTTATTCTGTCAGCAAACACCGCTGTTAATCGTGCCCGGGCACCCGCACACCTCCATGGCGAGCTTGTCGCTACAAACGTTGATTTTCCACCTATTGGATACAAACCACCGGCTTCCAGCCGGTCCGCTTCAGCGCCTCTGCTGATGATCTTCTCTCCCGACGTGTGAAGCCCGCCTGGGGGCGGTATGGCTTCAAACGTCGGGAGAGAAGATCATGCGCTATTCCTCATCCGCGCACACGCGATTTTACCACAGGTTCCACGTCGTGTGGGTCACGAAGTATCGCTACAAGGTTCTGCAGGGTCCGATGCGCGAGCGCATTCGCCAGATCATCCGGCAGACCTGCGAGGAAATGGATGTCCACATCGTGCGCGGTGTGCTGGCGCGCGACCATGTCCACATGTTCCTGTCGATCCCGCCAAGGCTGTCGCTGTCGGATGTCATGCAGCGGATCAAGGGCCGGTCGTCGCGGCGGATCCAGATGGAGTTCCCAGAATTGCGCAAGCGCTACTGGGGCAGGCGGTTCTGGGCCAGGGGGTATTTCTCCACAACATCAGGCAATGTCACAGACGACATCATCATGCAGTATCTGGAATTACATTCCGACAAATGATGCTTCCGGCATCAGCCGGAAGTCCTTCACATGAGATCCGCATACAGGACAGACGTCCCAAACAGCAACACCGGCGCTGATGCGGTTCCGCCTGATCCTGTAGCAGTGTGCCGTCCCCAGACGCGGCACGACGCCACCAACGCAAAACCATTCATGCTGTTTGTCATGATCCCTGCCGACAGCAAAGGTTTGGCCCGCGAACAGCCTGTTCCCGCCAGTCGTGCCACCTCTGGGCAGCGCTACCGCCTGCTCAACCTGCTCAGCCGTGCCAGTTGCGCAAGCATCCGCGCGCCGGTGCCCGAAGAGTCTCCCGAAGGTGCAGCCGGCGCGCCACCCGCGGCGTTCGGGCGGGTCGGGAGCGCCTGGACGCCGAGAAACTGCCGCGCCCGAAGCGCGGCATACTCAGCGCCTGTCGCGCCACCGATGGCGTATCGGTTATAGACCTGCTGGCTTCCTGCCAGGCCCCGGGCGAAAGCATAGCTCCCTCCAAAGCCTGCCGAAAGCGCAGGCATCATGATGTTTCCGGAGACCGACCGGACGATGAAAGGCGTGGCGATGATGAACCCCTTGGCCATGAGCACCATCATGAAGAAGGGCAGGAGGGCGCCGATGTTCGAAGCCCCCTCAGGATCACCGAGCTCGGCGAGCAGTGCGCGCGAGACCCCGGTGATGGTCGCGAAGACGCCGGCGATGACGATGGGGTAGATCGCGAAGGAGATCAGGGCGGAGAGCCAGCGCGCGAAATAATCCTTCGTCACCTCGAAGAGGGTCAGGAAGATCATCACCGGCGCGATCCCGATCAGAAGCGTGATCATGAGCCTGGAGGCGACGACGATGAAGGCTGCCAGCCCTCCGAGGATCGAGAGCAGGAGAACGCCGAGCGTGTCGAGAAGCGCGCCGGCCATCCAGTTCAGTTCGGACCCCGCGGCGTTCAGGTAGTCTCCGAGCGCCGCGATGAGTTGATCGAACTCCTCGGCGAAGGTCCCCGACGGCCCTGGCGT
>JAGRMU010000207.1:0-528 GCA_020441165.1 Sedimentitalea sp. | reverse complement strand
GCGTTGAACTGGACCCAGTTGGTCGCGAATATTCCGATCAGGCCGATTTTCACGGCGAGCCAGAAGGCGGTCCTGCCATCCATGGATCGGTATTGGTAGATCATGTTGAGGCAGACGAGGATGACCACGAGCGTCGTCCCGAGGACCAGCATTGTTCCGACCGTGGCGGCTACGGCCCCGAACTGGGTCTCGGCCGCCGAGTCGAGATAGCCTTCGGCCGTTTCCACGAAATACGCGACGACGCTCATGACCCGTTACCAGTTGCCAGCCGCTTCGCAGATCGGCATGGCCTGCTTCCGAAGCTCGTTCGCCTGCCTCCGAAAGTCTGACGTCGCCTCGACCACGTCCCAATAGTCTGCCGTGGAATAGCGATCAAAATAGACCGCCTCTGCGGCCTCCCAGGACGGATACCGGGTGGCGCATGCGCAGCTTTGCGCGTCGACGATGCGTTCCATGCTCTGAAACCGGTAGATTTGCTGGACCAGGAGCCGCTTGTAGGCGTCGCGCGCCTCGGTGTTTCGCATCCAC
>JAGRMU010000206.1:9014-10837 GCA_020441165.1 Sedimentitalea sp. | reverse complement strand
AGCAGCACCGCCTTCTTGGCCCACTGGTTGACTGTCCAGACCCCGTCCGGCTGGCGCTCGGCGACGCGCAGCCGGCCGCTGTCCAGCGCCTCCAGCGTTTCCTCGATGGCATCGCGGGTCTTGCCGCGGGTGTCGGGCGAGATGGTGTCGCGGCTCTCCCAGGCGGCTTCGATGGCGGATTCAAGATGCGCGGTGGACATGGGCGAGGCTCTCCAGGGTCAGGGTCCCCTGCCCTATAGCCGCCGCGGCGCTCGCGGGCAATCCGCTGAACGCGAACGCCCGCGGGTCAGGGGAGCGGATCGGGAGCCGGATTGCCGCCGCAGACCAGCACCGCCACCCGCTCGCCCGGCTCAGGCCGGTAGGCGCCCGAGAGCAGCGCCGCCAGCGCCGTCGCGCCGGCCGGCTCGACCAGTTGCCGCAATTCGCACCAGAGCGCGCGCTGCGCGGCGAGGATCGCGGCGTCGGTGACCAGCACCGCCGCGATGCCCTGGGCCTGCGCCAGATCGAGACAGATGCGGCCGATCCGCCGCGCGCCGAGCGCATTGGCCGCGACCCCCGAGACCTCGACATCCACCGGCTGTCCTGCCGCCAGCGCCGCGTGGAGCGCGCAGGAGGTTTCCGGCTCGACCGCGACGATCCTGCGCGCGCCCTGCAGCCAGGCCATGGCCCCGGCGATCAGCCCGCCGCCGCCGACCGCGATCAGCACCGTGTCGGCGTCAAGGCCCTGATCCTCCCATTCGGCCAGGCAGGTGCCCTGCCCGGCGACGGTGGCCGGCGCGTCATAGGCATGGACCTGCATCGCGCCGGTGGCCGCCTCGTGGTCCTGCGCCATGCGCAGCGCATTGGCATAGTCCCCCGGCACCACGGTCAGCTCGGCCCCGGTCTCGCGGATCAGCGCGATCTTGGCGGGGCCGGCCATCTCGGGCACGAAGATCCGCGCCGGATGCCCGAGGGCGCGCGCGGCATGGGCCACCGCCGCGCCGTGATTGCCGCCGCTCGCCGCCACCAGCCCGGCCGCCGGCACCGGCCCGGACAGCATCGTGTTGAAAGCGCCGCGCGCCTTGAAGCTGCCGGTATGCTGCATCTGCTCGAGCTTCAGCGCGACCGGGAAATCCAGGCCGAAGCCACGGGCGGTCAGCACCGGCGTGCGCCGGACATGGGGCGCGATCCGCTCCGCCGCCGCCGCGATCTCGGCCCGTGTCACCATCTTCGCCTCCCCGCCCACTGGTCTTGCCGCGGCGAAGCCTATAGGTCTGGCGGCGACGCGCAAGCAAGGACACCGCCCGCATGAGAGACGACCGGCTCAGCCCGTTCCGCGACGCCCATTCCGACCGGGCCACCGCAAGGGACGTTCCCGAAACGCCGCAGACCCGTTCGGCGGCCTACCGGCTGGCCTTTGCCGATGACGACTTCCTGTGCCGGGAAGAGCTGCGCCCGGTGCGCCTGCAGCTGGAGCTGCTGAAGCCGCAGATGCTGCTGGACGAGCGCGGCATCGAAAGCACCGTCGTGCTGTTCGGCGGCGCGCGCATTCCCGCACCCGAAGACAAGGACAGCGCGCGCACCAAGACACTCGCCGGGCTGTCGCGCTATTACGAGGAAGCGCGCCGCTTCGCGCAGCTGATGACCGAGAAATCCCTGCACAGCGGCTGCACCCGGAACGTGATCGTCACCGGCGGCGGCCCCGGGGTGATGGAGGCCGGCAACCGCGGCGCCGCCGAGGCCGGGGGAATCTCGATCGGGCTGAACATCGTGCTGCCGCACGAGCAGGCGCCGAACGGTTATGTCACCCCCGATCTCAGCTTCAACTTCCACTATTTCGCGAT
>JAGRMU010000206.1:0-9005 GCA_020441165.1 Sedimentitalea sp. | reverse complement strand
TTCCTGATGCGCGCCAAGGCGATCTGCATCTTTCCCGGCGGCTTCGGCACCATGGACGAGATGTTCGAGAGCCTGACCCTGATCCAGACCGGCCGGATGGAAAGGGTGCCCTTCATCCTCTTCGGGCGCGCCTTCTGGGAGACGGTGATCAACTGGCAGGCGCTGGCCGACGCGGGCACCATCTCGCCCGAGGATCTGGATCTCTTCCGCTTCGTCGAGACCGGGCAGGAGGCGGTGGATCTGATCGAGGCCTGGGGGCCGGCGACGAAACGCGCGGAAATCCCGGGCCGCCCGGGAACCGATGACGATCCGGAGCGTTGAGGCCCGGAAACCCAGAAGGAGAGTTCGACATGGCAACCGCACCCAAGTCCACCGAGGCGGAAATCTCGGAACTGAGCGATCAGATCAGGACCCTGCAGGCCGACCTGGCCAAGCTGACCCAGACCATGGGCGAGATCGCCGGGGGCCGGGTCGAGAAGGCCAAGGCCGCCGCCGCCGAGACCATGAGCCATGCCCAGGCCAACGCGCTGGATGCCTATGCCCAGGCCGAGGACTCGGTGCGCCGCAACCCCGGCACCGCGCTCGGCATCGCCGCGGGTCTCGGGTTCCTCGTGGGGCTTCTGAGCAGCCGCCACCACTGACCGCTCACGGCGCGCGCGCCGTCAGTCGCCGAGGCCCGCCTCGGCGGCGATCTCGCGGCGCGACTTGCGCGCCCGCTCGGTGGCCGATTTCAGCTGCCCGCAGGCGGCCATGATATCCTCGCCGCGCGGCGTGCGGATCGGCGAGGCGTAGCCCGCCTTGTAGATGATGTCCGCGAAGGCGCGGATACGGTTGTTGGACGACCGCTTGTAGGGCGCGCCGGGCCATTCGTTAAACGGGATGAGGTTGATCTTGGCCGGGATGCCCTGGATCAGCTGCACCAGCCGCCGCGCATCCGCGTCGCTGTCGTTCACCCCGTCCAGCATCACGTATTCGAAGGTGATCCGCTCGGAATTGCTGAGCTTGGGATAGGCGCGCAGCGCCTCGAGCAGCGCCGCGATGTTCCAGCGCTTGTTGATCGGCACCAGCCGGTCGCGCACCGCGTCCGTGGTGGCATGGAACGAGACCGCCAGCAGGCAGCCGATCTCCTGCGCCGTGCGCGCGATCTCTGGCACCACCCCCGAGGTCGACAGGGTGATCCGGCGCCGCGACATCTGGATGCCCTCGGGGTCCATGGCGATCTTCATCGCGTCGCGCACGTTCTCGAAATTGTAGAGCGGCTCGCCCATGCCCATCAGCACGATGTTGCTCAGCAGGCGCGTCTCGTCCTTCGGCGCGCCCGGCTCGGGCCATTCGCCCAGATCGTCGCGGGCCACCATGATCTGGCCGACGATCTCGGCCGCGGTCAGGTTGCGCACCAGTTTCTGGGTGCCGGTGTGGCAGAAGGAACAGGTCAGCGTGCAGCCGACCTGGGAGCTGATGCAGAGCGTGCCGCGATCCTCCTCGGGGATGTAGACCACCTCGACCTCGTGGCCGCCGGCGATGCGCACCAGGTACTTGCGGGTGCCGTCGCTCGAGACCTGCTTGGTCACCACTTCGGGGATCTCGATCACGAAGCGCCCGGCCAGCTCGGCGCGATAGCTCTTGGCCAGGTTGGTCATCGCCGCGAAATCGCGCACGCCCCACTGATAGATCCATTGCCAGATCTGCCCGACGCGCATCTTCGCCTGCCGCTCGGGCGTGCCATGGGCGATCAGCACCTCGCGCAGCCCCTCGCGGGTCAGGCCCACGAGGTTGACCGGCCCGTCGGTCAATTTGCGCGGGATCGTCACCACGTCCTGCGTGATCGGGGCCGCCTGGGTCATCGCCTTGGTCCTGCACTCGCTGAAACCCGTGATATAGGGCATCGGCGCGGCAAAATGAACCGGCAATCTGCGCGATCTTCGAGTGCCTAAGCGACCCGGCCCCGCCGCGTCAGTTGGCGCAGCGTTTCTGGGCGTCCTCCAAGGCGGCGGTGAAGCCCAGCAGCGAGAAGGTGTCCTTGGTCTGGGTGCCGCGGGCCGAGCGCGCGGTCAGCACCGCCTCGGTGCCGTTCTTCATCGCCGCCACGATCTTGGCGTCGTCCTCGGGCGAGGCGGGCCAGGCCCACTCGCCGTCCGAGATCAGCTCGAACTGGTTGCCCGAGATGTTCATGTTCACCGTCGAGCCGCCCGCGAACGGATAGCCGCCGGTGAACGTCACCTGGCCGTTGACCCCGGCCTTGGGCCGGAAGAACACGAAGAGCAGGATATCGCCGCGCTTGACCGCCACGACGCGCCCGTCGCGGGTGTTGACGCTTTCCTTGGGCGCCGAAACGCCCCAGCATTCGGTGGGGTTGTCCTCGACGAAGACGCTCCAATCGGTTTTGGCGGCGACCCGGTTGGTGCTCTGATCCTGTGCGAATGCGGTGGTGGCCATCCCGGCCAGACACAAGCCCGCAATCGCGCGGGCGAGTTTCAATCCCATGAGTCCAGCCTCCAGACTGTCCGTTACCTCAATTGACACGCGGGGCTGGCTGCGGCCCTTGCCGGTCCGTCTTGACGCAAACCCCCGTTGCTTGCCGACTGCACCAGTCTAGCGTAACTTTCAAGCCGGACGAAAGGGCGAATGGCGCCAATTCGCCAGTTTGTGAGGAC
Source organism: Sedimentitalea sp. (assembly GCA_020441165.1). GTDB lineage: Bacteria > Pseudomonadota > Alphaproteobacteria > Rhodobacterales > Rhodobacteraceae > JAGRMU01. The sequence goes on along the minus strand of JAGRMU010000206.1, from coordinate 6,351 downwards.
GGTTCATGACCCAGTCGATTGCGCCGGTGCCGATGACCGAGGTCTGGCGCGGTGCGCTGCTGGAAAGCCTGCACCTCGGGCACGCGGTGATCTGCGACGCGCAGGGCGGCATCCTGCGCGCCTGGGGCGATCCGCGGGCGGTGATCTATCCGCGCTCGTCCTGCAAGATGATCCAGGCGCTGCCGCTGCTGACCTCGGGGGCGGCGGAGAAATACGGGCTGGGCTCCGAGCATCTTGCGCTGGCCTGCGCCTCGCACAACGGCGCCGCGATCCATACGAACCGGGTGCGGGCCTGGCTGGACCGGCTGGGTCTGGACGACGACGCCTTCCGCTGCGGCCCGCAGGTGCCCGACGACGAGGCGGCGCGCAACGCCCTGATCCGGGCCTTCGAGGCGCCCTGCCAGGTGCACAACAACTGTTCCGGCAAGCATGCGGGTTTCCTGACCCTCTGCCAGCACATGGGCGCCGGGCCGGACTATGTCGCGATCGACCACCCGGTGCAGCAGGCCGCGCTGGCCGCGTTCGAGGAGGTCACCGACGAGACCAGCCCGGGCCACGGCATCGACGGCTGCTCGGCCCCGAATTTCGCCTGCACCCTGCAGGGGCTGGCGCGGGCGATGGCCTGGTTCGCCTCGGCCGAGGATCGCGGCGACCGGGCCAGCGCCGCGGCGTCGCGGCTGGTCGCGGCGATGATCCGCCACCCCGAGCTGGTCGCCGGCGAGGGCCGCGCCTGCACCGAGCTGATGCGCGCCATGGACGGCCGGGCGGCGATCAAGACCGGGGCCGAGGGCGTCTTCGTGGCGATCCTGCCCGAACGGCGCCTCGGCGTCGCGGTGAAGATCGCCGATGGCGCCACCCGCGCCAGCGAATGCGCCATCGCGTCGATCCTGGTCGGCCTCGGCGTTCTCGATGCCGAGCATCCGGCGACGCGCAAACGCACGAACGCGCCGCTGCTCAACCGCCGCGGCATCGACACCGGCTGCATCCGTCCGGCGGCAGGATTGCTCTGAGCGCGCGCCGGCCGCCCCGGCGCGGTCAGCGGACGAAGTCGTCGGCGCTATAGCCCTGAAGATACAGGAGAGCGGTGAGATCGCCGTGGTTGATCCGCAGCGCGCATTGCGCCGCGACCGCCGGCTTGGCATGCAGCGCCACCCCGGTGCCGGCGCGGCCCAGCATCCCCAGATCGTTGGCCCCGTCGCCCACCGCCAGCACGTCGGCGGCGCCAAGGCCCAGCCGGGCCGAGATCTGCTCCAGCGCCTCGACCTTGGCCGCGCGGCCCAGGATCGGCCGCGCCACCTCGCCGGTCAGCCGGCCGCCATCGATCAGCAGCGTGTTGGCCCGGCTCTCGTCGAACCCCAGCAGCGCCGCGATGCGGTCGGTGAAGGCGGTGAACCCGCCCGAGACCAGCACCGCGTGGCCGCCATTGGCTTGCATCGTCGCCACCAGCTCGCGCCCGCCCGGCATCGGCGTGATCCGCGTTTCGAGCACCCGCTCGATCACCCCGGCATCGAGCCCCCTCAGCAGCGCCACCCGCTCGGTCAGCGCGCCCTCGAAATCGAGCTCGCCGTTCATCGCCCGCGCGGTGATCTCGCGGACATGGGCGCCGACGCCGGCCTCCTCGGCCAGCTCATCGATGCATTCCTGCTCGATCATCGTGCTGTCCATGTCGGCGAGCAGCATCGTCTTGCGCCGCCCCTCGGCCGGTTGCACCGCCAGGTCGACGCCCTGGCGTTGCAGGTCTTCCCAGACCTGCCAGAGATTGCCGGGCTTCTGCGCCAGCGGGAATTCCGCCGCCAGATCGGGCGCCAGCCAGAGCGCCTCGCCGCCGCCCCAGGCATTGCGCAACGCCTCGACCAGGGCGGGATCGAGCCGCGGAGCCTTCGGTGACGTGAGCAGCGTCGCAACGAACATGGGAAAACCTCCGGAGTGAGCCTCCCCTTAGCCAATCGCCCGCCGGCGATCCAGCCCGTGAAAGCGGCCCGGATCGATCCCGCTGCGCGCCAAGCGCGAAGCGGGTCCCCGCAGGCTGCGGCGGGCAACGCTGCAGCGACCGGTTGCCGCAGCCGACGGGCCCAGGGATTGCGATTTCCGCATGGATCGCGCCTGCCTGCCTGGATAGGTCGCGGGCGCGCCCTCAACCGTCGCTTTCGCACGCATTTAGCGCTTGCGGGAATCCGCGGCGCGCCGTATCTGCGTCGGTGGGACACCCCTCCCCAACGAGGGGCGCTTATCTGGAAGGGTAGCTTCAATGGCTATTGCACAACCGGCATCGCGGCCGGTCAATCCGCGGTTCTCCTCCGGCCCCTGCGCCAAACCCCCCACATTCGATGTCACGCAACTGGCCGGCGCCGCGCTCGGCCGCTCGCACCGGGCCGCGATCGGCAAGGACAAGCTGAAGGCGGCGATCGAGGGCACCCGCGAGATCCTCGGCATCCCCGCCGAGTATCGCATCGGCATCGTTCCGGCCTCCGATACCGGCGCGGTCGAGATGGCCCTCTGGTCGCTGCTCGGTGCGCGCCCCGCCGAGATGCTGGCCTGGGAAAGCTTTGGCGCCGGATGGGTGACCGACGTTGTCAAGCAGCTGAAGATCGAGGCCGAGGTGAAGACCGCCGACTATGGCCGGATCGTCGATCTGGCCTCGGTGGATTGCGACAATGACGTGGTGTTCACCTGGAACGGCACCACCTCCGGGGTTCGGGTGCCGAACGGCGACTGGATCCCGGCGGACCGGGCCGGATTGACCATCTGCGATGCCACCTCCGCCGCCTTCGCGCAGGACCTGCCCTGGGACAAGCTCGACGTGACCACCTTCTCCTGGCAGAAGGTGCTGGGCGGCGAGGCGGCGCACGGGATGCTGGTGCTCAGCCCCCGCGCCGTCGCGCGGCTGGAAAGCTACACGCCCGCCTGGCCGCTGCCGAAGATCTTCCGCCTGACCAAGGGCGGCAAGCTGATCGAGGGCATNNTTCAAGGGCGAGACCATCAACACCCCCTCGATGCTGGCGGTCGAGGATTACCTGCTGGCGCTGGACTGGGCGCGCTCGGTCGGCGGATTGCCGGGGCTGATCGCCCGCGCCGATGCCAATGCCGGCGCGATCTGGGCGTTCTGCGACAGCCATGACTGGATCGCCAACCTGGCCGAGGATCCGGTGACGCGCTCGAACACCTCGGTGTGCCTGACGTTCACCGATCCGCGAATCGCCGACGGCGCCGCCTTCGCGAAGGCCGTGGCCAAACGGCTGGAGACGGAGAACGTCGCGTTCGACGTCGGCGCCTATCGCGACGCGCCGCCGGGCCTGCGCATCTGGTGCGGCGGCACGGTCGAGACCTCCGACATCGAGGCGCTGCTGCCCTGGATCGACTGGGCCTATCACGCCGAGATCGCGGCCCTCTCGGAAGCCGCCTGAACCGGAAGGCGGGCTGAAGCCCGCCCTACCCACAATCCGTAGGGCGGGGTTCACCCCGCCGCCCCCCAATCGTTTTCACGAAGGACCAGAGAGATGGCCCCCAGAGTACTCGTTTCCGACAAGCTCAGCCCCACCGCCGTGCAGATCTTCCGCGACCGCGGCATCGAGGTGGATTTCGAACCCGATCTCGGCAAGGACAAGGACCGCCTCGCCGAGGTGATCGGCCAGTATGACGGCCTCGCGATCCGCTCGGCCACCAAGGTCACCGAGACCATCCTGCGCCATGCCGACCGGCTCAAGGTCGTCGGGCGCGCCGGCATCGGCACCGACAACGTCGACAAGGACGCTGCCTCCAAGAAGGGCGTGATCGTAATGAACACGCCCTTCGGCAACATGATCACCACGGCCGAGCACGCCATCGCGCTGATGTTCGCCGTGGCCCGGCAGATCCCCGACGCCAATGCCAGCACCCATGCCGGCAAATGGGAGAAATCCAGGTTCATGGGGGTCGAGCTGACCGGCAAGACCCTGGGCGTGATCGGCGCCGGCAACATCGGCGGCATCGTCTGCGACCGGGCGCGCGGCCTCAAGATGAAGGTCATCGCCTACGATCCGTTCCTGGGCGAGGAGAAGGCCGCCAAGATGGGTATCGAGAAGGTCGAGCTGGACGATCTGCTGGCGCGCGCCGATTTCATCACCCTGCACGTGCCGCTGACCGACAGCACCCGAAACATCCTGTCGGCCGAGAACCTGAAGAAGACCCGCAAGGGCGTGCGCATCATCAACTGCGCCCGCGGCGGCCTGGTGGACGAGGCGGCGCTGGCCGAGCTTCTCAAGTCCGGCCATGTGGCCGGGGCGGCCTTCGACGTCTTCGCCGTCGAGCCGGCCACCGAGAATCCGCTCTTCGGCCTGCCCAACGTGGTCTGCACCCCGCACCTGGGCGCCGCCACCACCGAGGCGCAGGAGAACGTCGCCCTTCAGGTGGCCGAGCAGATGTCCGACTATCTGCTCACCGGTGCCGTGACCAACGCCATCAACATGCCCTCGGTGACCGCCGAGGAGGCCAAGGTGATGGGCCCCTGGGTCAAGCTGGCCGGCCATCTCGGCGCCTTCATCGGCCAGATGACCGACGAGCCGATCAAGGCGATCAACATCCTCTACGACGGCAGCGTCGCCAGGATGAACCTCGAGGCGCTCAACTGCGCGGTCATCGCCGGGATCATGAAACGCGTCAATCCCGACGTGAACATGGTCAGCGCGCCGGTCTTCGCCAAGGAGCGCGGGATCCAGATCTCGACCACCAACCAGGATAAGTCCGGCGCTTTCGACGGCTACATCAAGGTCACCGTTGTCACCGGCAAGCGCGAGCGCTCGATCGCCGGGACGGTGTTCTCGGACGGCAAGCCGCGCTTCATCCAGATCAAGGGCATCAACATCGACGCCGAGGTTGGCGCGCACATGCTTTATACCACCAACGCGGACATGCCCGGCATCATCGGCACGCTGGGCCAGACCATGGGCGAGAACGGCGTCAACATCGCCAACTTCACCCTCGGGCGCGCCGACAAGGGCGGCGAGGCCATCGCTCTCCTCTACGTGGACGAAGAAGTGCCCGTCGCGGTGCGCGAGAAGCTGGCGGCGACCGGCATGTTCCGCCAGATCAAGCCGCTGGAATTCGACGTGGCCTGACCATCTCAAGGGGCGCGCCTTGCGGGCGCCCCTTTTGGGTACGGGTCCGCGACAGCGCGCTCGGACCCTGCGCCGACCGTCCGGTGCGCGGGGTCCGCTCCGATCGCGCGGCCGAGAAACCATCGCGTCGCGGAGCCACCCGTTTCCGCCGGGCGCCGCGCGCCCCGCTTTTCTCCGGGCGCCGAATGCGCTAGCGAGCGCGGCATGAACCAGGACACTCCCCTTTACGCGGTCGGCGACATTCACGGCCACGCCGACCTGCTGGACCGCGCCCTGGCGCTGATCGAGGCCGATGGCGGGCGTGCGGCCGAGGTGGTGTTTCTCGGCGATCTCGCCGATCGCGGGCCGGACACGCGCGGGGTGATCCAGCGCCTGATCGACGGCGTCGACGCGGGGCGCCCGTGGCATGTGCTCAAGGGCAACCACGACCGGATGTTCAGCCGCTTCGTCCGCAGCGCCGAGATCCACGACGCGCGCATCCTCTCCGGGGTCGACTGGCTGCACCCGCGGCTCGGCGGCCCCGAGACCCTCGCCTCCTACGGGGTGGCCTCTTCGGCGCAGACCCCGCCGGAAAGCATCGCCGAGGCTGCCCGCGCCGCGGTGCCGGCCGCCCATCTGGACTTCCTCGACAGCCGCCCGCTCTGGGTGGCGCGCGGCGCGTTGCTCTTCGTGCATGCCGGGATCGCGCCGGGCGTGGCGCTGGAAGCGCAAACCGAGGACGACCTGATCTGGATCCGCGATCCGTTTCTCAATCACGCCCGCCCGCATCCCTGGCTGGTGGTGCATGGCCATTCCGCGGTCGAGGTGCCCGAGCATCGCGGCAACCGGGTCAATCTCGACGGCGGCGCCGGCTATGGCCGGATGCTGCACCCGGCAGTGTTCGAAGGGCGCGACGCCTGGCTGCTGACCGAAACGGGGCGCAAGCCGCTGCGCCCTTAGGGCAGGCCCCAGCCTCAGTCCCAGAGATCGGTCGACAGATACTTCAACCCGCTGTCGCAGACGATCATCGCCACCGCGCCGCCACGCTCGGAGCCCGCGAGCAGCCGCAGCGCCGCCGCCAGGTTGGCCCCGGCGGAAAAGCCGGCAAAGATCCCCGCCTCGCGCGCCAGGTCGCGGGCGGCCTCCCGCGCCTCGGCGCCCGACACCGCCAGGTAGCCGTCCACCGGCGCGTCGCGCATCTGCGCCAGGTCCACCATCGCATAGCCGCCGCCCTGGATCGGATGGCCGGGCCGCGCCACCGCCCCGCCGGCCAGCACCG
>JAGRMU010000680.1 GCA_020441165.1 Sedimentitalea sp. | reverse complement strand
TGGCCGCCGCGATGGCGGCGCTGGATGTGACGGGCGGCGACTGGGCGCAGGGCTTCACGCTTTGGGAGCCCCTGGCGCGGTCGGTGACGCTCGACTGGCAGGGTGCGCCCTTCGACGCGGTCCTGCGCGCCGAGGGGCCAGATCGGCAGCGCTGGACGCTGGACGAGGGCGAGGTGCTGGCCGAACGGCATGGCGGGCGCTGGCAGGTGCAGGGGGCGCCGCTGCCCGAGACCTCGGTCGCCGGCGGCACGGTCACGGTCTTCGACAGCTACGGGTTGCCCTTCGGGGTGATCGACCCGCTCGACCGCGAGGGCCATGCGGGTGGCGACGGCAACATCGTCGAGGCGCCGATGCCCGGCCTGGTCAAGGCGGTCTTCGCGACACCGGGCCAGGCGGTGGCGGCTGGCGACCGGCTGGCGGTGCTGGAGGCGATGAAGATGGAGCATGCCCTGCTGGCAGCGCGCGACGGGGTGGTGGCCGAGGTTCTGGCCGAGGCCGGATCGCAGGTCGAGGCCGGGGCGGCGCTGGTGCGGCTGGAAGCGGAAGAGACCTGAGCGCGCGGCGCGCCGGGTCCGGAACGAAGAGCAGGGGAGAGGCGCGCCATGGGCGAGCGGGTGGAGATATTCGAGGTCGGTCCGCGCGACGGGCTGCAGAACGAAAAGCGCGCGATCCCGGTCGCCGAGAAGGTGGCGCTGGTCGATTGCCTCAGCCGGGCCGGGTTCAACCGCATCGAGGTCGCCAGCTTCGTCTCGCCGAAATGGGTGCCGCAGATGGCCGGCTCGGCCGAGGTGCTGGCCGGCATCGCCCGCGTGCCGGGCGTGCGCTATGCGGCGCTGACCCCGAACATGCGCGGCTACGAGGACGCGCTGGCCGCCGGGGCCGACGAGATCGCGGTCTTCGCCTCGGCCAGCGAGGGCTTCTCGAAGGCCAATGTCAACGCCTCGATCGCCGAGACCATCGAACGGTTCAAGCCGATCCTGAAGGCGGCGCGCCATATCGACCTGCCGGTGCGCGGCTACATTTCCTGCGTGACCGACTGCCCCTTCGACGGGCCGACCGACCCATCGAAGGTGGCGGAACTGGCCGATATCCTCTTCGCGCAGGGCT
>JAGRMU010000205.1:1511-5021 GCA_020441165.1 Sedimentitalea sp. | reverse complement strand
ACCGGCTCGGGGCCGGCCTGCGGGGCGGGCACGGCGGTGGCCGCCGGCTTCAGTTCGGTGGTCTGCACCGGGCTGGTGTCCGGGGCGCTGCTGATCGCGTTGCCGGCCAGGCTCTGGATGTCCACCGAGCCGGGGGCGGGGGCGGCGGCGGCGACCTTGCGCGGCAGGGCGATGACCTCGCCCTCGCGCAGCGGCACGCCGGGTTCGATGCCGTTGAACCGGGCCAGCTCGTCCGCGGGCAGGCCGACGCGCGCAGCGACCGAGGCGACGGTATCACCGCGCCGCGCCACCGCGACCTGGTAGTTGGGATAGGTGATCACCCCGCGCGCATCCGGCGCCGGCCGGTCGGCGGTGGCGGTCTGGGCGGCCTCGGCGGTGCTGAAGGCGCCGACATTGCCGCGCAGGTCGAAATCCAGCGGCTGTTGGCCGCAGGCGGCGACCAGGGTCAGAGCGGCGGTCCCGGCGCAGAGCCGGGCGCGGGGGGAAAGCGCGGGAAACCTCATCTCGAACTCCTCAATCCGCCTGCTCCCGTACCCTCGAAGCTTGGACGATCCATCGGCGTGCTCATTGCCTTGTTACCCGTCCTTGCCCAAACCCTCAAGCAGCGGGACGAAGCGGACCGGCCTGAGTTCGTCGTAATGGTAGCCTGTCTCGTCGCGGCGCACCCGGATCAGGGTCTGCACGGCGTCGGACTGGCCCACCGGCAGCACCATGATGCCGCCCGGCTTGAGCTGCGCCAGCAGCGGGCCCGGCGTGTCCTCGGCGGCGGCGGTGACCAGGATGCGGTCGAAGGGGGCCTGTTCGGGCAGCCCGTACGAGCCGTCGGCGGTCATCGCGGTGATGTTGGTCAACCCCATCTCGTCCCAGACCTGCTGGGCCTCGCGCACCAGACGGGCATGGCGGTCGACGGTGTAGACGCGCCGCGCCAGCTTGGCCAGGATCGCCGCCTGATAGCCCGAGCCGGTGCCCACCTCGAGCACCTTGTCGCGCGGGCTGATCTGCAGCGCCTGCGTCATCAGCCCGACCACCGAGGGCTGGCTGATGGTCTGCCCGCAGGCAATCGGCAGCGGCGTGTCCTCGTAGGCGCGCCCGGCAAAGACGCCGCGCACGAAGGGGCCGCGGTCGACCGCCTCCATCGCGCTCAGCACCCGCGGATCGGTCACCCCGCGCGAGCGCAGCGCATAGAGGAACTGCATCGTGGTCTCGGCGCCGGGTCCGCTCATTCGATGGCCTTCAGGGTTTCGATGGCGTCATGGGCGGTGAGGTCGGCGCGCATCGGGGTCACCGAGATATAGCCCTCCAGGTTGACCGCGGCATCGGTGCCGGGCAGGGTCGGCACATGCTGGTCGCCGCCCTTGATCCACAGGAACCGGCGACCCGAGGGCGAGCTGTGCGGCTCGACCCCGAAACGCGTGCCGCGCCGGTAGCCCTGGGCCGTGATGCGGATGCCGCGCACCTGGTCGGCGCGGACCGGGGGGAAGTTGACGTTGTAGAACAGCCGGTAGTCCTCGCCCTGGTGCGGGTTAGCGTCGAGGATCCGGCGGATCACCTCGACCCCGTGGCGGGCGGCCGCCTCGAAGGGCTGGTCGATGCCGAAATTGCCCGGCCCGTAGTATTGCGAGAGGGCGATGGCCGGCAGCCCCTGCAGCGCCGCCTCCATGGCGCCCCCGAGGGTGCCGGAATAGAGCGCGTTCTCGGCCGAGTTGTTGCCCCGGTTCACCCCCGAGAGCACCAGATCGGGCGGCGCGTCCTTCATCACGTCATGCAGGCCCGCCATCACGCAGTCGGCGGGGCTGCCCTCGGCGGCGAAACGGCGCTCGCCCATCCTCGCGATCATCATCGGGTGGGTGTAGCTGATGCTGTGGGCGACGCCGGATTGCTCGAAGGCCGGCGCGACGGTCCAGACCTCGCCCTCGGGCCCGGCCAGTTCGGCGGCGATGGCATCGAGGATCGCGAGGCCCGGAGCGTTGATGCCGTCGTCATTGGTCAGAAGGATGCGCATGAACCGCCTTTTTGCCCACTTGATAGGCGAGGGGGCGCAACGGGGCAAGCGGCAGCACGCCCCGCCGGGTCAGAGCGCCGCCACGATCCGCGCCGCCTCGTCCATCGGCGGGCTCAGCGCGTCGCGCTTCTCGCCGGGAAAGAACCGCGCGCGGGTGGCGGTGGGCATGGGCTGCGGCGCGGCGATGGTCACGCGCGGGCCGGTGCGGACCGTCTCGGCGGCCCAGCTGCGCGCCAGGCCCATCTGCGCGGCCTTGCTGGCTCCGTAGGCGCCGAAGAACTTCTGCCCGGCGCGCGGATCGTCGAAGAAGACGGCCTGCCCCTCGCTGCCCAGCAGCGGCGCGAAATAGGGGATCAGGATCGCGGTGGCGGTGGCGTTCACCGCGACCGAGCGCTCCCAGTCCTTGGCGTCGATGGACGATGCGGGGCTGAGCGGGGCGGCATGGATCGCCGCGTGGCACCACAGGTCCAGCTTGCCCCAGCGGTCGTGGATGCCCCGGCAGAGCGTCGCCATCGCCGGCGCCTCGGTGATGTCCATGGGCGCCAGGGTGGCGCTGCCGCCGAGCGCCTTGATGCGGTCGTCGAGCGCCTCCAGCGCCCCGACGGTGCGGGCGACGGCGATGATGTGATGGGTCGGCGCCAGCGCCTCGGCCAGCGCGGCGCCGAGGCCGCGCGAGGCGCCGGTGATCAGGGCGAGCTTTGTCATGGGCGCGGTTTGACCGAGCCGCGCGGGCCGGTCAAGCCCCGGATCAGCCGGCCGGCAGGGAGAGCCGCCAGGTGCGGCCGTTTGTCTGCACCATCACCCCCTCGGCGTCGATGGCCAGGATCCGGGCGCCGCCGAGCTTGCCGCCGGCCTTGACCTCGTGAACGCGCCCGCCGCGCGTGCGCACCAGGGCGCTGAGGCCGGTGTCGGGGCCGAAGAGACCGATCAGGCTCAGCCCCTCGGTGGTTTCCAGGCTGCCGGGTTGCGTGGCGATGCCTGCCACGTGCGCGGGGGTCGCCCCCGCCTTGATGTCGCTGCTCATGAAACTGCCTTCCCGCATCGTGCGCGGCGCCCGTGGGCGCCCAAGCTGCGGCGGCGTCTAGCAGGCGGGCGGAGGCCCGAAAAGCGCGATGCTGCAATGCGGCATGAATCTGCCGATGCCGCGGGGGAAGACGCCTACTCGGCGGCGGCCTTGACCCGGAACCCCTGCTCGATCATGTCGGCGGGCTCCACCGGGTATTCGCCCGAGAAGCAGGCGTCGCAATATTGCGGGCAGGCGGCATTGCGCCCGCCGGCCTCGCCGACGGCGCGGTAGAGACCGTCCAGCGAGATGAAGCGCAGGCTGTCCACCGCCAGATGCGCGCGCATCTCCTCCTCGCTCATCGTCGCGGCCAGCAGCTTCTCGCGCTGCGGGGTGTCGACGCCGTAGAAGCACGGCCAGGCGGTGGGGGGCGAGGCGATGCGGAAATGCACCTCGCGGGCGCCGGCATCGAGGATCATCTCCTTGATCTTGCGGCTGGTGGTGC
>JAGRMU010000205.1:0-1418 GCA_020441165.1 Sedimentitalea sp. | reverse complement strand
TCTGCTCGGTCGGTTCGATGAAGGTGCGCCCCATATACTGGTTGCGGATGATGCCCATCGCATAGGGGATGCCCGATTCCAGGCTGTAGCCGATCGCCGCCGGGGTGCCGCTGTCGGGGACCGGGCAGACCAGGTCGGCCTCGACCGGCGCCTCCTTGGCCAGCTCGCGCCCGATCGCCTCGCGCGTCTCGTAGACCGAGCGGCCGCCCAGGATGCTGTCGGGGCGCGAGAAATAGACATGCTCGAAGATGCAGAACCGGGGTTTCTGCGGGCGGAACGGAAAATGGCTCTCGACGCCGTTGCCGTTGATCACCACCATCTCGCCCGGCTTGATCTCGCGCACGAACTCGGCGCCGATGATGTCGAGCGCGCAGGTCTCGGAACTCAGCGCCCAGCCCTCGCCGACGCGGCCCAGTACCAGCGGGCGCACCCCCAAGGGATCGCGCACGCCGATCAGCTTGGTGCGGGTCATCGCCACCACCGAGAAGGCGCCCTCGACCTTGCGCAGCGCCTCTTCCATGCGGTCGGGGATCGACCGGCCCATCGAGCGCGCCATCAGGTGGATGATGCACTCGGTGTCCGACGAGCTCTGGAAGATCGACCCGCGGTCGATCAGCTCGCGGCGCAGGGCGACGGCATTGGTGATGTTGCCGTTATGGGCGATCGCCGCCCCGCCCATCGAGAACTCGCCGAAGAACGGCTGCACGTCGCGGATCGCGGTCTGGCCCTTGCTGCCGCTGGTGGAATAGCGCACGTGGCCGATGGCCAGCGGGCCGGGCAGGGTCTCCATGATCCTGGCGCTGGTGAAATTGTCGCGCACATAGCCGAAGCGGCGGGCCTGGTTGAAGCCCTGCTCGGGGTCGTGGCTGACGATGCCGGCGGCTTCCTGGCCGCGATGCTGCAGCGCGTGCAGGCCGAGAGCGACGAAGGTCGAGGCGTCCTGAACCCCGATGACGCCGAAGATCCCGCATTCCTCGTGCAGCTTGTCGTCTTCCCCGAGATCGCGCAGAAGGCCGGTGTCGAAGGGATGGCTGGGCGGCATGGGCAGCGTTGGCAAGACGGCAGCTCCGAATCCTGTGGCAGGTCTGTGCCTGACATAGTGTGTCCGCCTTGCGGAGTCATCAAAGGATCATCGAAACGTCACGCAACCGTGCGCGTCGCGCCACCTTGCCCCAACGGCAAAGACCGCCCCCGAGGATCGGAGGGCGCATACTATGGGGTAGAACGGAGAAAAACAGTGTCGCGAGCAAACTCCAGCAGAAATCTTGAAGATCGATCCGCACGTCATATATCGACCCGGTTGAGTTGTTTCATTGACCAGGCGGGTAGGGGAAAGCGTATGGATATCAAGAATATTGTGTTTGAGTGGGTTCGTGGGGCTAAGTTCGTTGAACACTGAACCGCCCCGGGTTTACCGG
>JAGRMU010000679.1 GCA_020441165.1 Sedimentitalea sp. | reverse complement strand
AGGATCGCGCCACCCCAGATCGGCGGACCCTCCTCGGGCACCATCTGCGCGCGGATCGCCGAATGGATGCCGTCGGCGGCGACGATCAGCTCTCCCGCGACCGCCTCGCCCCCGCCCAGATGCAGCACCGCCCGGTCGGCGGCGCTCTCGAACCCGGTGACGCGGGCCCCGGTGACCACGCAATCGCGGCCCGCGCGCCCGAGCAATTCTTCCAGCAGCAGCATCTGCAGCCTGCCGCGATGCACCGAGTATTGCGGCCAGGCATAGCCGGCCCAGGTGCCGCGCGGCTCTTCCCAGATCGGGCGGCCGAGCCTGGAATAGAAACCGTATTGCCGCGTCTTCACACCGATGGCGTCCAGCTGCGCCTCGAGCCCGAGATCGAAGAGCTCGCGCACCGCGTTGGGCTGCAGGTTGATGCCGACGCCAAGGGGGCGGATCTCGCGGCTGGCCTCGAAGATGCGGAAGGGCACGCCGATCTGGTGCAGCGTGAGCCCGAGGGTCAGGCCGGCGATGCCGCCGCCGGCGATGAGGATGGTCATGGCTGCGCCTCCCTGGTCGCTGCGCCGAGAAGACCGCGTCGGCGGCGTCAGCGCAAGGGGGGCTGGGTCTCGGTCGCTCCGGTGTCTAGGATGTCCCCGGCGTGATCGGCGATGTAGATCTTCAGCCAGGGGGTAAAGCGCTCGGGATGGCGGGCGATCTCGGCACGCAGGGCCTCGAGGCTCATCCACCTTGTCTCCATCACCTCGCCGGGGTTCGGCGCCAGCGCCGGCCGCGTCCGGGTCTCGAGGGCGAAGACATCCACCAGCTCATGCTCGGTCAGCCCGCCGCCGACATCGGCGCGGTATTCCAGGCGATGGCGGAAGGCGGGGTCCAGCCCGGCAAGCCCCAGTTCCTCGCGCAGCCGGCGGCGGGCGCAGGCGGCGGGCGTCTCGTCCCAGAGCGGGTGGGTGCAGCAGGTGTTCGCCCAGAGGCCGGGCGTGTGATACTTGCCCAGGGCCCGGCGCTGCAGCAGGATCTCGCCGCCGCAGGTCAGGAAGACCGAGACCGCCTTGTGCCGCAGCCCGCGGCGATGCACCTCCAGCTTCTCGACGGGGGTCAGCACGCCGTTCACCCAGGCCGGGATCGCGGTGCTCATGCCGACCAGCAGGGCAGCAGATCGCCGGGGGCGGGACGGGCCAGATAGACCGCGCGGGCAATGGCGCGGCTGAGGCAGAGCGCCGCGGCATGGCAGATCAGCGCCAGGTCGCGCTCGGGCTCGGCCAGCGACTTTGCATCGGTGGCCAGCGCGAAGACCAGGTCGCCGTCGCCGGGCGCATGGGCCGGCACCGTGGCGCGGCCGATGCCGTCATGGGCGGCGGTGGCGAGACGCTGGCACTGCGCCTTGCCGAGCGCCGCATCGGTGGCGACGATGGCGATGGTGGTGTTGGCGCGCTCGAGCGTCCGGGCTTGCATGGCCCGCATCTTGCGGCTCTCGAGCGCGCGGCCGAGCCCGCTGGCGGGATCCGGCCCCAGCCCGCCGAACTCGCCGTCGATCTCGAAGGGGGCGGCCCAGAAATGCCGCTCGCCGGGGGTGGTGACGCTGCCCATCGGGTTGGCCGCGACCAGAGCGCCGACGGTGATGCCGCTGTCGAGGACGAGGGAGGCGGAGCCCAGCCCGCCCTTGAGCGTCGCTGTCAGCGCCCCGGTCCCGGCCCCGGCGCTGCCGAGGGCGAAATCGGCGCCCGCGCCCTCGAAGGCGGCGCGGCCGAGGGCGCGGTAGGGGTTCTCGGCCCAGGCCTTGTCGCCGCCGTTCAGCAGATCGAAGAGGATCGCGCCGGGCACCAGCGGGATCACCGCGTCGGCGATCCGGAAGCCGCGCCCGCGCGCGCGCAGGGCGTCCATCACCCCCGAGCAGGCATCGAGTCCGAAGGCCGAGCCGCCCGAGAGCACCAGTGCGTCGATCCGCGCCACCGACTTGT
>JAGRMU010000204.1:3685-4823 GCA_020441165.1 Sedimentitalea sp. | reverse complement strand
ATCTGGCCGATGCCGGCGCCCTGGTAGAACACGCCGGACAGAACCGGCGCGTCGCCGGGCGCGCGGCTCAGCTTGGGGATGCCGGCCCAGATCACCGCCGGCGGAACCCCGGCCGCCGCTGCGAAGAGGACGATGCCGCCCAACCGGGCGCTCAGCGGCAGCTCGGGCAGCATGACGGCCACCGGAGACAGCGCCAAGAGGATGAAGGACACGACCAGCAACAGGCGCGATCCCACCCCGCTGTCCAGCCATCTTCCGGCCAGCAGGTTGGTGGGCAGCAGGAACAGGACGGCAAGGAACGCGGCAAGATTTGCCTGGGTCGGGCTCATCTGCAGGACATCGACCAGCATCGTTGGCAGAAACCCCATGTAGATCATGTTCGCCGCCGAGAAGGTGACGAAGACCAGCGCCAGGGTGATCACCTCGCGGTGCAGGATCGCGCCGGCTCCCGAGGAGGGCAGCGGTGTCGCGGATGGCGGTTTCGGCACCACCGCCCACAGCGCCGCGAGCGCGATCAGCGGGACGATGGCCGAGAGCACGAAAATCCCGCGCCAGCCGATCGCGTCCAGGAAGGCCGCCGACAGCGCCATGGCCAGGGCGACGCCCAGCGGCATCCAGGCGGCCCAGATGCCCATCACCAGCGACTGCTGCCGCACCGCGGCCGCCGAGCGCGCCAGGGCGGGAAATGCGCTGGTGCAAAAGGCAAACCCCAGGGCTTCGATCGACCGGCTGACCAGGAGCATCGACGCGGTATCGGCCGCGGCCCCCAGTACCGACGCCAGTGCGATCGACAGCAGACCGATGCTCGCGGACCGGCGCAGCCCGAACCGCCGTGTCGCCAGCCCGAAACCGGCGCCGGCAAGCGCGGCCACCAGACTGACGAGGGAGATATAGATCGCAAGCAGCGAGATGTCGGCCCCGAACTCCGACCGGATCAATGGCAGCGTGGCGCCCGCCTTGCCGACCTGCATTGCCGCCGCGGCGCCGCCGAAGGTCGCCACGAAGACGACACGCCATCGCGTGCCCGGGGGAACTGCAGGCTCAGCCATGGTGCAGGCTCATGTCGGCGGCCTTTTCCGCGATCCTCGTCACCGGCGCGTGCATGTTGCCCGAGGTGAGCGTCGGCATCACCGCGGCA
>JAGRMU010000204.1:0-3467 GCA_020441165.1 Sedimentitalea sp. | reverse complement strand
TGAAGTGCCGAAGATCGGCGGGCCGGTCAAGCCGTCCTGGCGGGTCGTCGGGAAGAACTGCCCGTCCCTCGAGGCGGTTTGCCCGGCACCCCAGAATCGCGCCATCGGCATGACCGACTGCCCTTCGATCACCGTGGCCAGGGCGCGCGCCATCGCCTCGCTTTCGACATGCCATCGTGACAGGCGGGAGAGCTGGAAGAAGTCATGGGTGTTCGTGGCCCCGGCCATCTTGCTGAGGCCGAGGTTCAGCCCCTCGGCAAGCAGGACATTCAGCAGGCCGAGCCTGTCCTTGCAGGGCGCGCCGGTGCGCAGATGGGTAAAGGCCTCGGTGAAGCCGACCTCCGCATTTACTTCGAGCAGGAGATCGGTGACCCGGACTTCCGGCAGGCGGCGATAGAGATCGAGCGCCAGGGTGTCGGCTTCCTCGGGAACCGCCGCGGTCAGCCGGTCGATTTTCAAGGTGCCGTCCTCGATGGAGCCACCAGGGATCGCACCGGCCTTTGCCGCGCGCGCCAGTCGGCATACAGCATTGGACAAACGCGCCTTACGATCCGCCAGCCAGGCTTCGGGCTCGAAGGACATCGCCAACCTCGGCGTGTCGCGGGCGACCTCGACCGGGACCAGCGCTGCCTTCCGATCGCCATACCTGCGCGAATGCGCGAGCCAGATATCACCTGAGCGGCAGGCTTCGCGCAGATGGAACAAGACCGCAACCTCCCAGAGTCTGCTTGCCTCGTCAGCCTCCGCATCCAGATGACGCAACCATTTCGAGCCCCGGCGAAGGAATGTCAGTGGCAGGACCGCCGCCGTCCCCGTGCCCGCGATGATCGCGCTCGCCGCCAGCAGTGGTTCCGCCACGGGCGCGACGCAAATGTCTCAGAGCCTGATTCAAAAGTTCATGCGACATGGCAGTATCTTGCGAGACGTCGCGTCATGAGCCTGATGCTTGCGATCAAGGTCCATGCGGTGGCGCTTTCCAAGGTCTGCTCCCAGTCCTTCGCCAACCTTCGGCAACGGCCCAGCCAAGCGAAGGTCCGCTCGACGACCCATCGACGCGGCAGCACTTCGAAACCTTTGGCGGTGTCTGATCGTTTGATGATCTCGATGGTCCAGTCGCCATGGCCTCGGAGTGCGGCTTTGAGTTTGTCACCCGCATAGCCGCCATCGGCGAAGACGTGACGCAGCCAAGGGAAGCGATGGCGGACGGCCCGGAAGACGTCCGGGGCGCCGTCGCGATCCTGGACCCCGGCGGAATGGATGACGGCGAACAGCAGCAGGCCCAGCGTATCGGTCATGATGTGGCGCTTGCGCCCCTTGATCTTTTTGCCCGCATCGAAGCCCGAAACCCCTCCGCTTTCGGTGGTCTTGACGCTCTGGCTGTCGATGACGCCCGCCGATGGGCTGGCCTCGCGGCCTTCCAGTTCCCGCGCGCTCATGACCAGCAGGTGGTTGATGCCCTGCCACAGGCCGGTGTCGCGCCACGCGTAGAAATAGCCTTGAACCGTGGAGACCGGCGGGAAGTCCTTCGGCAGCATGCGCCACTGGCTGCCGCAATGGCGGCCGAACAGCTTTTCTGGCGGTAACGCGATTTCGGCATCGTCGATGCCAGATATTCGACCGAGGGAGACGGCGATCGGCTGTGCGCCATCTTGCACATCGACGCCACCGAAAAGAGCGGCCTGGATCGAGCTTGACAGTGCTGGGCCATTCGCCTCGAAAACACCGTCGCCGACCCTCGGTGACACTAGCACGCCCCTGACGACCGTCTGCGTCGTCTTGCGGATCGTGGCGAGTAGTTGAACCCTACCAACCGACTACACGCTGGGTTCGCGTTCGATCTGTCTTTCAAGGGCGGGACGGTTGCGGTCGGGGATTTGAACCTCGACGATGCGTCCGAGAATGACTGCCTGGTCGCAGTCGATGAAGACGAAGTCGCCCACCGTCCCACGCGCGATGCCACGACGGCCGGCCGCGGCGAGGGCTTGTGGAAGGTTCAGTTCGATCCCGGACGCGCTGACTTTGGTCACGGTGCCAAGGCGCTTCTCCCCGTCGATCAGCGCCGAGCGGTCATCCGTCGCCATGGTCCTGCCCCCGGATACGCTCAAGCCGAGCCTCCAGCCGTTGCCGATCAGTCTCCCCCATGATCTCAGGCAACGCGAGGGCCAGATCACTGAAGCGGCCGTTCAGGACCGTGATCCGGCTGTCGCCCTCCCTGACGAGCCGAAGAATACGAGTTTGGTAGTCTTTGAGCTGGTCGTTCGTCTGTTCAATGACATGGGCTTCACCAATCAGTCCTGTGTCATCCAACTGGGCAACTGGCACGAAGCAAGGATCGCAAAGCACGAAGCGGATCGAGAGGTTCGATTCGAGCGCTGACCAGATCGGTGCGCTGATATGATCGTCGGCAAATCCGAAGCCAGAGATGATCAATGTCGTGTCGGGTTCTCGCAGTGCCGCCTGCCAAGCCGCGAACATGTCGAGGTACGGCGGCGCGAACGCCTCCTGGTACTTCGATGAGCGCGGGTAGATCAGCACTGGCTCATGGTTCCCGTCGTGGCCAAGGCGGCGGATCACCACACCATCGGACTTGCGCCGCCGCCAGTCCATCGACCCGTGCAACTTGTAGAGATGGAAAACCCCATCAACATAGTCTGCGCGCGTGCTGCCAGCGGATCGCCGCACGATGTCCTGCTGAAAGTGATCGCGGTTGAACCGCTGGACCGCAGAGTGGGAAAAGCCGTCGATGAGGGCCAAGTTCCGTGCCACGGCAGCTTCCTCAATGCAGCGATCGTAATTCGTGGTGAAAAGCTTCACCCGCGCCTTTTCGGCGCTTCGGCGGGCGAGGCGGCGTAGGAACTCCTTGTGGGAGATGAGGTCCGTCTTCTCCGAGACGAAGTCGACGCGATCCAAGATCGCCTGTTCGGCTTTCTGGACGAAAGTTGGCAGGTCAAGTTGTTTGTCGTCAGCGGCATCCTGGCCAGCGGCTGCCCCGCGGGCAGCTTGCAGCTCGACCGTCATCTTGCACAGACTGAGAAGCGACTCGATGTCCTTCTTGTCGGTCGCGCCCCAGACCTCGGCTACAACCTTGTCGAAATCATCTTCCCCAACCTTCTGCCGAGAATCGTCCCAAAGATCACCCATGCCAGGGGCTTGCTTGCCATCCGCATTCTTCGCAGCAAAGGATGCGCCCGAACCAAGTAGGGCCATTAGGTTTGTTGCATTTAGCGCCAACAACAGTCGTTCTTCGACTTGTCCTCTTGCTCCGCGACGGGTCTTGCCATCTTCTTCCCGATCATCCCAGGCCAGCCATGCCCCATCGGACTGAAACAAGCGTAGGTTACTCGCGGATGGCGGCTGATCGATCCAGTAACTCAAGGACACTCCTGCGAAAAACTTGATAGCCCAATGTGGGTCCGGTCTGTTGGCACGGGCGCCCCAAGAGGGCTGAAGCGCCCCGGGTTTACCGG
>JAGRMU010000203.1 GCA_020441165.1 Sedimentitalea sp. | reverse complement strand
AGCTTGCCGGGGATCATCCAGTTCGCCAGATCGCCGTTCTCGGCCACTTCCATCGCGCCGAGGATGGCGGCGGCGATCTTGCCGCCGCGGATCATCCCGAAGCTGGTGGCGCTGTCGAAATAGGCGGTGCGGCTGAGCTCGGTGATGGTCTGCTTGCCGGCATTGATCAGGTCCGGGTCCTCCTCGCCCTCGTAGGGGAAGGGGCCCATGCCCAGCATGCCGTTCTCGGATTGCAGGGTGATGTCCTTGTCGCCGACATAGTTGGCGACCAGCGTCGGGATGCCGATGCCGAGGTTCACGTACATGCCGTCTTCAAGCTCCTCGGCCGCGCGGGCGGCCATCTGGTTGCGGTCCCAGGGCATTACACAGCCTCCTTCTTGCGCGTGGTGCGTTGTTCGATGCGTTTCTCGTGCTGCCCCTGGATCAGCCGGTGCACGTAGATGCCGGGCAGGTGGATGCAATCGGGATCGAGGCTGCCGCGCGGCACGATCTCCTCGACCTCGGCGACGCAGACGCGCCCGCACATCGCCGCCGGCGGGTTGAAGTTGCGGGCGGTCTTGCGGAACACCAGGTTGCCGGTGTCGTCCGCCTTCCAGGCCTTGACGATCGACAGATCCGCGACGATGCCGCGCTCCAGGATATAGGTCTGGCCGTCGAACTCCTTGTGCTCCTTGCCCTCGGCGATCACCGTGCCGACGCCGGTCTTGGTATAGAAGCCGGGGATGCCGCAGCCGCCGGCGCGCATCCGCTCGGCCAGCGTGCCCTGCGGGTTGAACTCCAGCTCGAGCTCGCCCGAGAGATACTGGCGCATGAACTCGGCGTTCTCGCCGACGTAGGAGCTCATCATCTTCCTGATCTGCCGGGTCGCCAGCAGCTTGCCGAGGCCGAAATCGTCGACGCCGGCATTGTTCGAGGCCACCGTCAGATCCTTGACCCCCGAGGCGACCAGCGCGTCGATCAGAAGCTCGGGAATGCCGCAGAGCCCGAAGCCCCCCGCGGCGATCAGCATCCCGTCATGCAGCACCCCGTCCAGCGCTTCGGCGGCGCTGTCATAGACCTTTTTCATCGCGAACTCCCTTGCATCCCGTGTCGCCCCGCTTCTTGCCGCTGCGCAGCATGAGAGTCAACGCATCCGCGCGGCGCGCCGGGGCGGCGCGCGCTATTCCGCGGCGGACTTGCTGATCGTGGAGGCCGTGCCGCTCTTCTTCTTGGCGGCCGGTTTCTTCTTGGCTGCCGGCTTCTTGCGGGTGCCCTTCCTGGCGGATTTCTCGGCGATCAGCTCGACCGCCGCATCGAGGGTGAGCGCCTCCGGCTCGGTGCCCTTGGGCAGGGTCGCGTTCACCTTCTCCCATTTCACGTATGGCCCGTACTTGCCCTCCATGATGCGGATCGGCCCGCCCTCGGTCGGATGCTCGCCCAGCTCGCGCAGGGCCTTGGCGGCGGCGCCGCGCCCGCCGCGGCTGGCGAGTTTCTCAGCCAGCAGCTGCACGGCGCGGTTCATGCCGACGGTGAAGACCTCGTCGAGGCTTTCGAGGTTGGCATTGGTGCCGCCGCGCTCCGAGGTGCTTTCGGCATGTTTCAGATAGGGCCCGTAGCGCCCGATATTGGCCCAGATCGGCACACCGTCCTCGGGATGCGGGCCGATCAGGCGGGGCAGCGACAGCAGCTTGAGCGCCCGCTCCAGGTCCAGCTCCTCGGCGGGCCAGTCCTTGGGCACCGACTGGCGCGGCGGCTTCTTGGTCTCCTCGGTGACCGCGCCGCGCTGCACATAGGGCCCGAAACGGCCCTTGAAGACGCGGATCTCGTCGCCGGCATCGGTGCCGAGCAGCTTTCCGTCCGGCGGTATCGCGCCGTCATCCTCGGCGCCCGGCGGACCGAAGGCGCGGGTATAGCGGCAGTCGGGATAGTTCGAGCAGCCGATGAATGCCCCGCCCGAGCGCGCGGTGCGCATGCTCAGCGTTCCTGCGCCGCAGTTGGGGCACAGGCGCGGATCGCTGCCATCTTCGGTGGGCGGGAAGAGATGCGGCGCCAGCACCTCGTTGATCTTGTCCAGAACCTCCGAGATGCGCAGCTCGCTGGTCTCGGCGAGGGCAGCGGAGAAGTCGCGCCAGAACCGCGCAAGTACCGCCTTGTAGTCGGCATCGCCGGCGCTGACCTGGTCGAGCTCGTCCTCGAGCCCGGCGGTGAAGTCATAGCCGACGTATTTCCGGAAATAGTTCTGCAGGAAGGCGGTGACCAGCCGGCCCTTGTCCTCGGGGATCAGCCGGTTCTTGTCCTTGCGGACATATTCGCGGTCCTGGATCGTGGTGACGATGCTGGCATAGGTCGAGGGGCGGCCGATGCCGAGCTCCTCCATCTTCTTGACCAGCGTCGCCTCGGTATAGCGCGGGGGCGGCTGGGTGAAATGCTGCTCGGGGGTGACGCTGCGCCTGGCCGCGGGCTCGCCCTGGCTGATCTGGGGCAGGCGCTTGTCCTCGTCGTCCTCGGGCACCTCGTCGCGCCCCTCCTCGTAGACCCGCAGGAAACCGTCGAAGAGCATCACCTGGCCGGTGGCGCGCAGGCCGACCTGGCCGTCGGCGCTGCCGATATCGACGGTGGTGCGCTCGAGCCGGGCGGCCTCCATCTGGCAGGCCAGGGTGCGCTTCCAGATCAGGTCGTAGAGCCGGCGCTGATCGGCATCCTTCAGCCGCAGCGCCTCGGCGTCCCGGGTCATGTCGGTGGGGCGGATGCATTCATGGGCTTCCTGGGCGTTCTTGGCCTTGTTCTTGTACATGCGCGGGCTTTTCGGCACGTATTCGGGGCCGAACCGGTCCTTGATCGCATCGCGGGCCGCATGCACCGCCTCGGGAGCCATGTCGATGCCGTCGGTGCGCA
>JAGRMU010000678.1 GCA_020441165.1 Sedimentitalea sp. | reverse complement strand
TCTTTTGCCGGTTGAAATGCATTTTCAACGTCGATTAGCCTTGGTTTTCCAGTCACTTTCACGCCCTTCCAAAAATGAAATATCCGGCAATACTTGACGGTTGTCTCGATTCACAACTGCCATCTGGGCGGGACTCATCTAACAAGGCTATCCCCTCAACTCCCGTAGATCGTTCCCCAGCGCTCGATCAGTTGCTGCTGCAGCTTCTTGGCCTGCCCGTTCCAGGCCCGCGCGCCGGGCGGGCGTTCGCGCTCGTCGGGGGGGATGCGGGCGCGTTTGGTCTCGTCGGCGGCGAAGATCGCGAAGGCGAGTTCGGTGCCGTCGGTGGCGGTCATGAACCCGCCCAGCCCCGAGACGAAGTTCAGCGTGCCGGTCTTGGCCGCGACCTCGATGGGGTGCGCCTTGTCCGGCTGGCCCTTGCCGTTGCGCAGCACGAAGGGCTTGAGCAGCGGGCGCAGCGCCCCGCCCTGGCGCACCTGCACCAGCGCGCCGACCAGGTCCCCCGCAGTCATCCGCGAGGCATCGCCCAGCCCCGAGTGATCGACCATCAGCGTGCCGGTCATGCCGAAGGTCTTGGCAGCCCAGAGGCTCATCCGCGCGGCCGAGACCTTCAGCGACGAGGGCATCGGCCCGCGCGCCGCGCTGGCGCTCAGCCCGACCATCTCGGCGGTCAGGTTGGTCGAGTATTTCAGCATGTCGCGCAGGATCTCCTGCAGCTCTTCGCTCTCGTGCCGCGCCAGCTCGCGCGCCCCCGCGGGCAGGTCCTGCGAAACCTTCGCCGGTGTCAGCACGATCCCGTGCGCGCGCGCCATGGTGGCGAAGACATCGCCGGCATAGAGGCCCGGCTTGCGCACCGGCAGCCAACGCTCGCCGCCCTTGCCCAGCGCCCCGCGGGCGACGGTCCAGTCGTCGAACCCGCCCGCGTCGGCATAGGTATAGACCGGCAGCGAGCGGTCGATCACCTGCATCCGCGCCATCTCCACCGCCGGGCGGTACTTGGCGCTCAGCGCGTCCATGCTGACCGCATAGCCCTTGCCCGAGGGCTGCCACTGGAACCGCACCCGGTTGAAGTTCAGCGCGATGCCCGACAGGGCGGGGCTGTAGCCGACATGATCGGGCTGCTCGGGATCGATGCTCTGCACCCGCGGCAGCGCCCCGTCCCAGACCACGAAATCGCCGCGCACCTCGCGCAGCCCGGTCGCCTTCAGCGCCGCCGCCAGCGCCGCCAGATCGTCGGTGCCCAGCGTCGGATCGCCACCCCCGGCGAGGATCAGATCGCCCGTGAGGATGCCGTTCTCGATCGGCCCCGTCGCCATCAGCCGCGTGGCGAAGCGATGGTCCGGCCCCAGCGTGTCCAGCGCGTAGAGCGCGGTCAGCGCCTTGGCGACGCTGGCCGGGGGCATCCCGACGCTCTCGCCCAGGGTCTCCA
>JAGRMU010000202.1:7440-7671 GCA_020441165.1 Sedimentitalea sp. | reverse complement strand
CACGGCCGCCCTGCTCGCGGGCTTGCGCGCCGGGGCGAGCGGTTTCTTCTCGGCCGGGGTCGGGGCGGGTTTGCCCCCTTGCGTCGGCGCCGGGAACGCGACCAGACTGGCCATGGCGGCAACCGGCGTCGCCTCGGACATCGCCTGACACAGGTTCGCGCGCGCCTTGACCGCGGCCTTGAGTGTGGTGACCGGCAGGAAGGGCGCCTGCATCGCGGATTGCGTCACGAT
>JAGRMU010000202.1:0-7313 GCA_020441165.1 Sedimentitalea sp. | reverse complement strand
CCGGCAGAACCGCGGCCCGCACTGGGCCAGGCGCTGCCGATTGGCGCTCGCCTTCTGCGAGATCGGGGCGATGGCGGCCTGCAACACGCGATCGGGTCCATGGCCGGACAGCGCCGTGTAGGTGCCGGACAGGAACGCCTCGGTGAAGACAGACGCCTTCTCGGCGATCATCGTCTCGTTTTCCTCTCTCGGGACGGACCATGCGCCGGAGAGGCCAAGGGTGCGCATTGCCACGACCGAGTGGCTGTCGGCCAGCAACTGCGCCACGTCCCAGCACAGCCGGGCGAAGTCGTGGGTGCGATCTATGGTCTCTCGCAAAACTGTCCCCTCGTGAGGTCCACAACCACCGCGCGGGCAACGTTTTCGCCCCGATTTCTCGGGGCGCAGCGCCCTCGCCCGCATGGACCGAGCACGCGCAGCACTAATTGCTGCGGCGCGGCGAAGCAATGGAAATCGCGCATGGGACGCGCTGCAAGGCGGAGGATCGCCGATAGCTTTCTTGGAGCGCTCGGCGCCTGAAGCGCCGAGCGGCACGTCACCGACGCGAACGAGCGGTTTCAGCCGACGTGGAACAGGGTCGAAAACAGCTTCGGATCAAGGCTTTGCGCGGCGAAGGTCTCGCCCTCGGTGAGCACGCTGACCGCATCGTGGCTGTGCAGGCTCTCCTGGTGGCTGGCGATCACCCGGAAATCTCCGATGCGATGATCGGCGTGCAACTGCTCGCAGAACAGCCGCGCCGCATCCTCGACGAAGATTGGGTTGGCGGCGTTGAGTTCTGCAAAGGCCTGTTCGTCCTCGCGCTTGACCATCACCTGAGTCTCGGTCGGCACCGCACGGCGGCACGCCTCGATCAGGTCCTCGAACCACAGGCATCCCGCACCGTTCTCGATCTGCACCGAGATCCGCGCCACCGAGCGCTGCGAATGCGGCGTCGCCAGCTGGCCGCGCATGGTGCGGGCATGTTCGCTAAGCTCCAGCGAGCAGGGGCAGGTCGAGGAATAGACATAGTCGAGATGCATGATCCGCTGGCGCTGACCGCCGGTTTCGACCAGTTCCAGCGCGATATCGTAATACTGGTATCCGCTGAGCCCCGAGCGCAGGCTGGTCACCTTCATCGGGAAGGAGAACCGCATCTGGATGCGGGCGTCGAAGCTGCCCAGGTCGGACTTGTAGTCGTCCAGCGCCGCCTCGATCACGTCAAAGCTGAAGGTGCGATCGGCATGGCCGTAGAAGCTGCGCATGATCCGCGACATGTTGATGCCCTTCTTGTCGGCATCGAGGCTGACCGTGCCGGTGACCGAGGTCTCCAGCGTCAGATCGCCGTTGTCGCGGGTGTGGAAGCGGATCGGCAGACGGAAGTTCGAGATGCCGACATGCTGGATCTGCCGTTTGGCGCCGCGAATCAGGCTCGACGGCCCGTTCTGCAGGTCCGGAAGGCTCGCCTTGTAGGCGGTGTCGACGGTGAACCCTTCCGGGTAGTCGCGCGAGAAGGTCGGATAGTCCCTCGGCGCCCTGCCAGGCAGCAGCTTCGCCAGCGACGGGTCCAGCCGATCGATCTCGTCGGCCGGGGCGCGCCGGGCCCAGGCGCGCAGCACGTTCAGCGCGGCCTCGGCCTCGTCGCGGTCCGGCGTCGGGTCCAGAAGCGGATTATGAATGTTCATCGCGATCCCCCCAGGGTCTGCCGCACAATGTAATGTGCCCTTGGCCCAGTTTCCAATCTCTAATGCGAATACTGCGTCGGGCCGAAGCTGGATCACTCTGTTGCGAAGGATTTCGGCTTTGCCGGCACTCAGGCCACCGCGGCGAGCGACTGGCGCAGATCGGCGAGCAGGTCGTCCGGGTCCTCGATCCCCACCGAGAGCCGCACCAGACCCGGCGAGATGCCGAGCGCCTGCCGGCGCTCCTCGGACAGCCGCTGGTGGGTGGTGGTGGCGGGATGGGTGACGATGCTTTTCGCGTCGCCGAGGTTGTTCGAGATCGTGACGATGCGCAGCGCATTCAGGAAGGTGAAGGCGGCGGCCTGCCCGCCGGCCAGGTCCAGCGACAGGACCGTGCCGCCCTGCCCCATTTGTGCCCGGCAGAGCGCGTGCTGGGCGTGGCCGGGAAGACCCGGATAGATCACCCGGCGCAGCGCCGGATGGCCCTGCAGAGCCTCGGCGATGGCCAGCGCCCCGGCCGCCTGGGCGCGCACACGAAGCTCCATCGTCTCCAGCCCCTTGAGCATCACCCAGGCGGTGAACGGGCTCATCGAGCCGCCCGTGTGCTTCATGTAGGGCTCGACCGTCTTGCGGATGAACTCCCGCGTGCCGAGGATCACCCCGCCCAAGGTGCGGCCCTGCCCGTCGATATGCTTGGTGGCCGAGTAGATCACCACGTCGGCGCCCTGGGCGATGGCGTCCGAGAAGACCGGCGTGGCGAAGACGTTGTCGACCAGCACCAGCGCCCCGACCGCGTGGGCGATCTCGCTGACCGCGGCGATGTCGATGATCTCGAGCGTCGGGTTCGAGACCGATTCGAAGAACACCGCGCGGGTGCCGGGACGGATCGCCGCGCGCCACTGGTCGAGGTCGGTGCCGTCGACGACGCTGACCTCGACGCCGAAGCGGGTGAGCACCTCCTCGAGCACGTAGAGGCAGGACCCGAAAAGCGCCCGGGACGAGACCACGTGATCGCCCGCCTTCAGCATCGCGGTCAGCGCGCCGCTGACCGCCGCCATGCCCGAGGCGGTGGCGAAGGCGTCCTCGGCCCCTTCCAGCGCCGCGATCCGGTCCTCGAACATCGCCACGGTCGGGTTGCCGTAGCGGGCATAGATGAACTCGTCCTCGCCGGCCTTCAGGAACCGCGCCTCGGCGGCCTCGGCTGTGTCATAGACGAACCCCTGGGTGAGAAAGATCGCCTCGCTCAGCTCGCCGTACTGGCTGCGGCGGGCGCCGCCATGCACGGCCTTGGTGCGGCTCTTCCAGCTGTCGTCCATGTCACCCTCCGGCCCGGTGCAACGGGCACAAAAAACCCCCGGTCGCGGCCAAGCGAAAGGGGGCTTTCCTCCTGACCTTTTAGCGGGTTGTTTAGCGTGGCCCGCAATCCGGTATCAAATCGCCACGTCGCTCTGGGCCTGTCGTTTAGGCACGCGGGCAAGCTGCGTCAAGCCTTCGTTAAGGCGACCGTCACGGTAATGTAGCCAAAGCTTCACCGCCGGGGCCTACGGTTTTCGCACAGGGACACCACAACATCTTGTGCGAGGCACCGCCATGCCCGTGATCCGGGTAAACGCCACCGAGGACAGCGCCGCGTTGCACAGCGGGACCGGCTCGGTCGCCGGGGTCTTGGCCGGTTGCCAGGCCAAAGGCGACGCCACCGACGGGCCGGTGATCGTGATGATCCACGGCTACAAGTACCACCCCCATCACCCGCTGAACTGCCCGCACGACCACGTCCTGGCGCTGCACCCGCGGGCGCGCCGCGGCATCGCCCATGGCTGGCCGCGCCATCTGGGTTTCGGCACGGGGCGCGCCGACGAGGGTCTGGCCATCGCCTTCGGCTGGCAGGCGCGCGGGGCGCTGCGCCATGCCCAGCAGCGGGCGGCCCTGGCCGGGCAGGCCCTGGCCCGGATCCTCGCCGATCAGAAACGGATCGCGCCACAGCGCCGGGTGCATGTGATCGCCCATTCGCTGGGCATCGAGGTGGCGCTGGAGGCGTTGCATCACCTGCCCGAGGGCAGCATCGACCGGATCATCGCCATGACCGGCGCGTGCTTCCTGTCGCGTGCCCGCGCGGCGCTGGACACCGCCGCCGGGCGCAGCGCCGAGTTCATCAACGTCACCAGCCGCGAGAACGACGCCTTCGACTTCCTCTTCGAGCGGCTGATCGCGCCGCCGCGCCCCGGCGACCGGGCCATCGGTCACGGGCTGGACGCCGGCAATGCGCTGACGCTGCAACTGGACTGCCCCGGAACGCTGCAGCACCTGCGCCGGATCGGGGTGCCGGTGGCGGCGCCGCAGCGGCGCATCTGCCACTGGTCGGCCTATACCCGTCCGGGAGTGCTGCGCTTCTACAACGACCTGATGCGCCGCCCGCAGGCCCTGCCGCTGGAGCTGATCCGCAGCGGATTGCCGCAGACCCCGGCGCGGCGCTGGTCGCGCCTTTTCGCGGCGCCGGCCCTGCCCTTGCCCTTCGTGCAGCGTGCCACCTGACCGCGTCCGGAGCGCGCCGCCCTCTCAGGCATCCTTGTCGGGGTCGATCATGTGATCCTGCAGCGCCACGATCTGCCACCACAGGAAGGCGAAGAGCAGCAGCGGAAAGCCGAAGGTCTCGATCTTGACCCAGAGGTCGGTGGACAGGGTGCGCCAGACGAACTCGTTGCCCACCGCCAGCAGCGCGAAGCCGGCGCAGAGCCGCCGGGTCAGGATCATCCATCCCTCGGGGCGCATCGGCACCATCTCGGCCATCACGTATTCAAGATAGGATTTGCCCTGCACCAGCCCGATGCCGAGGATCGCCGAGAAGGTGCCGTAGACCAGCGTGGTCTTCATCTTGAAGAACCGCTCGTCGTTGAACCAGGCGGTGAGCGCGCCGAAGAACACCACCATGAAGGCGGTGAAGACCTGCATCCGGCTGAGCTTGCCGGTCAGCTTCCACAGCACCGCCATCGCGGCCAGCAGGATCGGGATGAAGACGATCGTCGAGACGATGAATCCCGAATAGTCGGTGCCGCCGAAGCTGTAGGTCTCGTCGCGCATCCGCAGATAGATCAGGAAGAAGACCAGGGTCGGCCCCAGCTCGAGCACCTGCTTGAGGATCGGGTTGATGTCTTTGCGCTGCTCGGCCATGTCTGCTCCTATCCGCCCAACTCCACTATCACAGCGCCCGCCGCGATCAAGCTCATCAGCGCGATGCGGCGCGGGCCGACGGTCTCCTTCAGCACCAGCCAGCCGATCAACGCGGCGAAGACGGTCGAGGTTTCGCGCAGCACCGCCGCCTCGCCGACCTTGTCGAGCCGCGTTGCCAGCATCACCGAGCCGAAGCTGAAGAAGGCGACCAGCCCGCCGACGACGCCGCGCAGCGCCAGCGGGCCGAGCGCGGGGCGTTGCGCCAGGCTGCGCCAGCGCAGCACCGCGATGGGCGGCATGGCGATGGCGTCGATCATGAAGAACCAGGCCAGGAAGGTGAAGGGATCGGCGGTGGCGCGGATGCCGTAGGCGTCGTAGGTGGTGTAGAGCGCCACCAGCATCCCCGTGGCCACCGCCAGCACCAGCGCCGGTTTCAGTGTCTCGCGGGCGGTTTCGAGAAACATCAGGTTATAGGCGGCCAGCCCGAAGATCCCCGCCAGCAGTACGGCCACGCCCAGCCACTGGATGGGCGAGAAGGTCTCGCCGAAGAGCAGGTAGGCCCCGATCACCGTGAAGAACGGGCCGGTGCCCCGCACCACCGGGTAGACCACCGTATAGGAGCCCTTGGTATAGGCCTGTGCCTGCAGCAGCTTGTAGACCAAATGGATGGCGAAGGCGCCGGCCAGGATCGGCGCCATGTGCGGCTCGGGCCAGGGCACGACGAAGAGCGCGAAGGGCGCGGCCATCAGCCCGTAGGAGGCATCGATGGCGCCGCGCGAGAGCCAGGGATCGTGCCGCCCCTTCTGCAGCGCGCCGAAAACCGCGTGCAGGAACGCCGCCAGCAGCGCCAGGGCCAGGGCCAGCTGATGCCCGGCCCCGGTGCCCTCCAGCGAGATCAGCCAGGCGCTCATCGCGGCGGGCCGGGGCGGAACCTTTGGCCGCCGCCGGCGTTCCCACCGCGGGATCGGTCGCAAGGGGAGCGGATGCTGGAGGTCTTTCTGAACGAGCTCGACGGCACCTTCTCGGCGGTGCACCCGGTGGTCGCCGCCGCGCGTCTGCTGGCGGCGCTGGCGCTTGGCGCGGTGATCGGGATGGAGCGCGAGCACCAGCGCAAGCCCGCCGGTCTGCGCACCCACATGCTGGTCTCGATGGCCGCGTGCCTCTTCATCCTGGTCAGCCAGCAGTTGGCGAGCATGCCCTTCGGCAACGAGGAGCTCAAGCGCGTCGACCCGCTGCGCCTGATCGAGGCGGTGACCGCCGGGGTCGCCTTCCTCGCCGCCGGGGTGATCTTCACCTCGGGCGGCGAGGTGCGCAACATCACCACCGGCGCCTCGATGTGGCTGGCCGGGGCGATCGGGCTGGCCTGCGGGTCCGGGCAGATGCCGCTGGCGGCGATGACGGCGGTGATCGTGGTGGTGGTGCTGACGCTGCTGCGCCTGCTCGAGCACCGCATGGGCACCAAGGGATAGCGGCGGCGCCGGCCGGGCAGGGTCAAGCGGCGGCGTCCAGCCCGGTCAGCGCGGCGGCGAACTCCTGCGGATCGAAGGGCGCCAGGTCGTCGATCTGCTCGCCGACGCCGATGGCGTGGATCGGCAGGCCGAAGCGGTCGGCCAGCGCCACCAGAACACCGCCCTTGGCGGTCCCGTCGAGCTTGGTCATCACCAGGCCCGACACGTCAGAGATCCGCTGGAAGATCTCGACCTGGCTCAGCGCGTTCTGCCCGGTGGTGGCGTCCAGCACCAGCAGCGTGTTGTGCGGCGCGTCGGGGTCCTTCTTGCGGATCACCCGCACGATCTTGGCCAGCTCCTCCATCAGGTCGGCGCGGTTCTGCAGCCGCCCGGCGGTGTCGATCATCAGCAGATCGGCGCCGTCCTGCTGGGCACGGGTCATCGCGTCGAAGGCCAGGCTCGCCGGGTCCGAGCCCTCGGGCGCGGTCAGCACCGGCACCCCGGCACGCTCGCCCCAGACCTGAAGCTGTTCCACTGCCGCCGCGCGGAAGGTGTCGCCGGCGGCAATCACCACGGTCTTGCCCGCCGCCTTGAACTGGCTGGCCAGCTTGCCGATGGTGGTGGTCTTGCCCGAGCCGTTGACGCCGACCACCAGCACCACCTGCGGGCGCTTGGGATAGAGCGGCATCGGGCGCGCCACGGGCTCCATGATGCGGGTGATCTCGGCGGCGAGCAATTGCTTGATCTCGGCGCTGGACAGCTTCTTGCCGATCCGCCCCTCGGCCATGTTGGCGGTCACCCGCAGCGCGGTGTCGACGCCCATGTCGGCGCTGATCAGGAGCTCCTCGAGCTGCTCGAGCATCGCGTCGTCGAGGGTGCGCCGCACCACGCCCGCCGCCTCGCCCCGGCGCAGGAGCCGGTTCAGCAGCCCGCCGCCCGCGCCCCGCGGCGCGGCGCTTTCGGGCGGCACTTCCAGCGGCGGCGGCATCGGCGAGGGATCGCCGGGCATCGGCGCCGGCTCGGGCTCGGGGGTCGGGGA
>JAGRMU010000201.1:288-2880 GCA_020441165.1 Sedimentitalea sp. | reverse complement strand
GAAAGGTCGCAACGTGCTCTAGTAGAGCTCCCAGTCGTCGTCATGGGGCAGCTCGCCGATCGCCATCCAGGCGACGCGGATGCGGGCGATCCGGGTGTCGGACCAGGTCTTGAAGAGAATGTCGAAGCCATCCCGGTGCACCGCATCCGCCGTCACCTCGGCGCGCATCGCCGAGGCGGTGTCCACGTCCCAGAGCGACACCGTCACCTGAACTGCCGGCGGGCGCCGGAAGGGGGCCGCGAACCGGACCGCGCGGCGGCGCTCGCGGGGGCCCGATCCGGTCCACATCTCGCCGCCGTTCTGGAAATCCGAGAACAGCATCACGTCGCCCTGATCGACGCCGATCAGGTGGTTGCGGAACCGTTCCATTCAGCCCGTCGCCGCCGCGACGAAGGCGCGGATGCGCGCCGCATCCTTGACCCCCGGCGCGCTTTCCACCCCCGAGGAGACATCGACCTGGCGCGCCCCGGTCATCCGGATCGCCTCGGCCACGTTCTCGGGGGTCAGCCCCCCGGCCAGCATCCAGGGCACCGGCCAGCGCCGCCCGGCGATCAGCCGCCAGTCGAAGGCCAGCCCGTTGCCGCCGGGCAGATCGGCGTCTTTCGGCGGCTTGGCATCCACGAGGATCTGGTCGGCGACGCGCGCATAGTCGTCGAGCGCCGGCAGGTCGCTCTCCCCCGCGACCCCCACCGCCTTCATCACCGGCAGGCCGAAGCGCTCCTGCACCGCGGCGACCCTCTGCGGGCTTTCGCGCCCATGCAGCTGCAGCATGTCGAGCGGGACGGCATCCAGCAGCCGGTCCAGCAGCGCGTCGTCGGCATCGACGGTCAGCGCCACCTTGCAGATGCCTTCGGGCACCGAGCGGGCCATGACCGCGGCCTCGGTCAGCGAGAGGTTGCGCGGCGACGGGGGGAAGAACACGAAGCCGACATAGCGCGCCCCGGCGAGGATCGCCGCCGGGATGTCGGCACTGTCGGTGATGCCGCAGATCTTGACGCGGATGTCGGCCGGCGGGAGCACCACGCCCAGCCTCAGCGCGCCTCTTCCAGAAGGGCCAGAACCTCGTCCTTGCCCTTGTGCTTTTCGTCCTTGAGACGGCCGACCTCGCGTTCCAGCTTGCGCACCTCGCGGGCCTTCACGCTGGCGGTCTTGCGATGCTTGTATTCGCGCATCCATTCCAGCACGAAACCGATGACCAGCCCGGCGACGATGCCGCCGAGGATGATCAGGAACATCGGCAGGGTGATGCTGGGGTTGAAGCCCACCAGCCCGGCCAGCGCATCGGGCATCAGCTGCACGGTCGCCGGGGCGCTGTTGGCCAGCGACACCGAGATCAGCACGATCGCCAGGGTGGCGAGAAACGCATAGCGAACATAACGCATCGGTCTACTTTCCGTTCAGGCGGTCGCGCAGGAGCTTTCCGGTCTTGAAGAAGGGCACGTGCTTTTCCTCGACATGCACGGTTTCGCCGGTGCGCGGATTGCGACCGATGCGCGCATCGCGCTTCTTCACCGAGAACGCGCCGAAGCCGCGCAGCTCGACCCGGTCGCCGCGCGCCATCGCCTCGGTCACCTCCTCGAAGACGGTGTTGACGATGCGCTCGACGTCGCGCTGGTAGAGATGCGGGTTCTCGTCCGCGATCTTCTGAATCAGTTCCGACCGGATCATCGAACACTCCCCTCCCAAGGCACCGTCATTCCAGGACATGGCTCGCCCGAGACTATAGAAACAATCGCGGCGTTCTGGAACAGGAACTCTCTGCCAAAGCACGGTTATTTTCGCCCGCACGGGCGATATCCGCGGGCGGGCGCAACCGGGGGCGGACGTGACGCGTCCCGGCGCGCCCGGGAAACGGGGAACGCGCCCGCGCGCCGAGCGCATCGATTCGCGATGAAAAACGGCCCCGCACACCGGGTGCGGGGCCGCGATCCTGCGTGTCGCAGGCGATGTGCCTCAGTCGCCCTTCTTGAGCGCCGCGCCCAGGATGTCGCCGAGCGACGCGCCCGAGTCGGACGAGCCATACTGTTCGACGGCCTCCTTCTCTTCGGCGATCTCGCGCGCCTTGATCGACAGGCCCAGACGGCGGGTCTTGCTGTCGACATTGGTCACGCGCACGTCGACCTTGTCGCCGACCGAGAAGCGCTCGGGGCGCTGCTCGGAGCGGTCGCGGGACAGGTCCGAGCGGCGGATGAAGGATTTCATGCCCTCATACTCGACCTCGATGCCGCCATCCTCGATCTTGGTCACCGTCACGGTGATGATCGAGCCGCGCTTCACGCCGCCCACGGCCTCGGCGAACTTGTCGCCGCCAAGCGCCTTGATCGAGAGCGAGATGCGCTCCTTCTCGACATCGACCTCGGAGACCACGGCCTTGACCATGTCGCCCTTGCGGTAGTTCTGGATCGCGTCCTCGCCGCGCTCGTCCCAGCTGAGATCGCTGAGATGCACCATGCCGTCGATGTCGCCCTCCAGACCGATGAAGAGGCCGAACTCGGTGATGTTCTTGACCTCGCCCTCGACCTGGGTGCCCTCGGGATGGGTCTCGGCGAAGACCTCCCACGGGTTGCGCATGGTCTGCTTGAGACCCAGCGA
>JAGRMU010000201.1:0-151 GCA_020441165.1 Sedimentitalea sp. | reverse complement strand
TCCAGCTCGACGAAGGCGCCGTAATCGGTGATGTTGGTGACCCGGCCGGTATGCACCGATTCCAGCGGATACTTGGCGGCCACCAGATCCCACGGATCCTCCTGCAGCTGCTTCATGCCCAGCGAAATGCGGTGGGTTTCCTTGTTGATCT
>JAGRMU010000677.1 GCA_020441165.1 Sedimentitalea sp. | reverse complement strand
CCGTGAGCACTGTCACTCCCATTCGGGACAAGATGCCCGAGAACGAGAAGATCACCATCAACCTCGGCTTCGTGGATCTGGGACGCATCGACCTGCTGGTGCGCGAGGGCTTCTATTCCAATCGAAGCGACTTCATCCGCACGGCGATCCGCAACCAGATCGAGGCGCAGGGCGATGTCGTGCGCAAATCGGTCGAGCGGCACACGATGGAGCTGGGGCTGCGCGACTACAGCAGATCGGATCTCGAGGCGCTGCGCGATGCCGGCGAGGTGCTGCACGTGAAGGTCGTCGGCCTGGCCCGGTTCGCCCCAGACATCACGCCCGAGCTGGCACGACAGACAATCGGGTCGCTCACCGTTCTGGGGGCCATCCAGGCCAGCCCGGAGGTGAAGACGGCACTGGCTGACCGGATCAGCTGACACCCCCCGAAAGGAAACACCATGGATTTTCTGAACGCGGGCGCCACGCGCCCGGCGACCGACGAGCTGCGCGCCGCGCGCCTCGGGGCCGCCAACGCCCTTGTGCGGCAGACCCTTGCCCGGCACGGGCTGCTGCCGGGCGGCACCGAGGGGCAGAGCCTGCCGCCCGGCGACCTGCACCAAACGATATCGGATGCGCTCGCCCGGGCCGGCCTGGCGCCAGGCGGACCGCTGACCGCGCGCGGACCGGGCAGCGCCGTGCCGGTGCCGGAGGGCGCCGACTTCCGAACGGGCAGCTTCACCGGCCGCAGCGGCAGCCGGGGCTTTCGAACCTACATTCCCGCCTCGGCCAGCAAGCATGTCACCGGGATCGTCATGATGCTGCACGGTTGCACGCAGACGCCCGAGGATTTCGCGCGCGGCACCGGCATGAACGCGCAGGCGGAACGCCACCGCTTCGTCGTCCTCTACCCGGCGCAATCACGTGGCAGCAACGCGCAATCCTGCTGGAACTGGTTCAGCAAGGGCGACCAGCGCCGCGACCGCGGCGAGCCCGAGATCCTGGCGGGCATCGCGCGCGCCGCGATGGCCGAGCATGGCGTGCCCTCTGCGCGCTGCTTCGTTGCCGGCCTGTCGGCCGGTGCCGCCATGGCGGTGATCCTCGGGCAAACCTACCCGGATGTCTTCGCCGCGGTCGGCGCCCATTCCGGCTTGCCCTTCGGCGCGGCCAGCGACGTCGCCTCCGCCTACGCGGCCATGGCGGGAACGCTGCCGCCCGAACCTGTCGCGCCGGCGGTGCCCGGCCTGCGCACGATCGTCTTTCACGGCGATGCCGACCGCACCGTGAGCCCCGCGAACGGCGATGCGATCGCGCGATGGGGCGCGCGGCACGGCGCCACCGGGGCCGTCTCGACGACCCGGGCCGGTCACGCGAACGGGCGCCGCTTCAGCCGAACGCTCACGACCGGCCCCGACGATGCGCCGCAGACCGAGCACTGGCGGATCGAGGGGCTGGGCCATGCCTGGTCCGGCGGGCGCAGCGACGGCAGCTATGCCGACCCGGCAGGCCCCGATGCCAGCGCCGAGATGGTCCGGTTCTTCTTCCGGATGACCGACA
>JAGRMU010000200.1 GCA_020441165.1 Sedimentitalea sp. | reverse complement strand
TCGCGATGCCGTCAGGGTGAGAGCGGCATCCACCCCATCTCCACCTTAACGCATTGATTACATTAGATCATGTGAGGTTTCTTCGCCCGTTTGGCAACAATTGCCACTCTGCAGCGAGCGCCATTGTGCTCGCCATTACTATCGTCTATCGACGATTTACAAACAGACGGATGGCTCATGCAGGACACTGACATCGAAATCGCTGAACTGGCCAAGGCGCTCGCGCATCCGGCAAGACTGCGCATCCTGCGGCTGCTGCTCGCCACGCCCGGCTGCATCGGCGGCGACATCGTGGGCGCTGTCGGCCTGGCGCAGTCCACGGTCTCCGAGCACCTGCGCATCCTGAAGGCTGCCGGGGCCATCACTGGCGAGATTTCCGGCCCGCGCATCTGCTACGCGCTGAACCCGGCTGCGCTTGGGCCGCTGGTCGAATTCATCGGCACGCTGACCGCCCCTTCCGCTGCAGTCTGCTGCGTGCCCGACCAGAAGGACCTTTCATGAGCCTGTTCGAACGTTGGCTGACCCTCTGGATCGCACTGTGCATCCTGGCGGGTCTCGTCCTTGGCAGCCTCGCGCCGGGTCTCTTCGGCGCGCTGGCCGCGCTGGAGGTCGCCTCGGTCAACCTCGTCGTCGCCGTCCTGATCTGGGCGATGGTCTATCCGATGATGATCGCGGTGGATCTGGGCTCGCTGAAGGCGGTGGGTCAGCGCCCGAAGGGTCTGGTTATCACACTGGCGATCAACTGGTTGATCAAGCCCTTCACGATGGCGGCGCTGGCGGTCCTGTTCTTCAACCACGTCTTTGCCGAACTGATCGATCCGGAGCGCGCGCCGGAATACATCGCCGGGCTGATCCTGCTCGGGGCGGCGCCCTGCACCGCGATGGTCTTCGTCTGGTCGCAGCTGACGAAGGGGGATCCGAACTACACGCTGGTGCAGGTCTCGGTGAACGACCTGATCATGGTCGTGGCCTTTGCCCCTATCGTGGCCTTCCTTCTGGGCGTGACCGACATCAGCGTCCCTTGGGAGACACTGATCCTGTCGGTCGTCCTCTATATCGTCATTCCGCTGATCGCGGGTCTCCTGACGCGCCGGGCGCTGATCGCGAAAGGCGGCGAGGCCGCGGTGACCGCGTTCACGGCGCGGATCAAGCCGGCCTCGGTGGTCGGGCTGCTGGCGACCGTGGTGCTGCTCTTCGGTTTTCAGGGGCCGGTGATCCTCGCGCAACCGCTGCTAATCGCGCTGATCGCAGTCCCGATCGTCATCCAGTCGTACGGCATCTGCGCCCTTGGATATGGATGGGCCTGGCTGTGGGCCGTGCCCCACCGGGTCGCCGCGCCCTGCGCGCTGATCGGCACGTCGAACTTCTTCGAACTGGCAGTCGCCGTGGCGATCGGGCTTTTCGGGCTGAACTCCGGTGCGGCGCTGGCCACCGTGGTGGGGGTGCTGGTCGAGGTGCCGGTGATGCTGAGCCTCGTCGCCATTGCGAACCGGACACGCGAGAGGTTCCCGGCGTGAGCACCTTCCCGGTCGTCATCCACCACAATCCCGACTGCGGCACGTCCCGCAACGTGCTCGGCATCATCCAGGCGGCTGGATACGAGCCGACCGTCATCGACTATCTGAAGGAGGGCTGGACGCGTCCGCAGCTTCTGGCGCTGTTCGCCGCCGCCGGGATCACGGTGCGCGAGGCACTCCGGGTCAAGCGCTCCCCGGCCGAGGAGTTGGGGCTCACCGCACCGGACGTCTCCGACGAGGCATTGCTGGACGCCATGACGCGCCACCCGATCCTCGTGAACCGCCCCATCGTCTGTACGCCGATGGGCGTCAGGCTCTGCCGCCCGTCCGAGACTGTCCTCGATCTGCTCGAGACGCTCCCTCCGGGTCCGCTCGTCAAGGAGGACGGCCAATTGATCATTGACGCCGAGGGAAACCGGATTGCCTGACACATTGACCGATCTGACCACACCGCAGCTCGACGAGACGAGTTTCTCCGCAATCGACTATGACCGGCTGATGTCGGCTGCCATCAGCACGCATCCGCCCCGCATCCTGATCCTCTACGGCTCGCTCCGGGCGCGATCGTTCAGCCGACTGTCGGCCGAGGAAGCCGGTCGCATTCTCACAGCGCTCGGGGCGGAGGTCCGGTTCTTCAACCCCTCAGGCCTGCCGCTGGTAGACGACGGGGTGGATGCCAGCCACCCGAAGGTGCGGGAGCTGCGTGATCTGGTGACCTGGTGCGAAGGCATGGTCTGGTCGAGCCCCGAGCGGCACGGCGCGGTGACCGGCCTCATGAAGACGCAGATCGACTGGATTCCGCTGTCCGAGGGCGCCGTGCGACCGACGCAGGGTAAGACGCTGGCAGTGATGCAGGTGTCGGGCGGCTCGCAGAGCTTCAACGCGGTCAACCAGATGCGGGTTCTCGGGCGCTGGATGCGGATGCTGACTATCCCCAACCAGTCCTCCATCCCCAAGGCGTTTCAGGAGTTCGACGAGGCGGGACGAATGCGCCCGTCGCCACTCTACGACCGGATCGTGGATGTCATGGAGGAGCTGGTGAAGTTCACGCTGCTCACGCGCGATCGGAAGGCGTATCTCGTGGACCGCTACTCCGAGCGCAAGGAAACGGCGGCCGCGCTCATGAAGCGGGTGAACCTCTCCGCCGCAACCTGAGCGCAGGGCGATGTCGCGAGGCCCGTTTGCGCCGCCTCATGTTCGCCTGAGGGCCAGCAGAGCGGCGAAGGAGGCAACCCCGATCCCGGCCGTCAGCCAGATCGCCGAGAGGCCCCATGTGGTCAGCGGGGCACCGAAGATCAGGGGCGCCGCTGCTTGCAGGATGCGGGCGGGCGCATTCAGCCAGCCGATCCGCCGCCCGTATCCCGCCGACCCGAACAACGCCAGCGGCAGAGTGCCCTTGGCTATCGTGAGGATCCCGTTCCCCGCCCCATGCAGGAGCGCGAAGGCATAGGCCGCGGGACCTCCGAAGCTCACCAGCGCCACCGCGGCGACGGGATGCGCCGCTGCCGCCACGCGGGTCGAGACGAGCGGGTGGAACCAGCGCAGCAGGCCGAACTCCAGCACCCGCGCTGCGACCTGCGCCGGGCCGATCAACGCTCCTGCCGCGATGGCGACAGCCGTGCTGGCCCCGGCGGCCTGCAGAAGGCCTGGCAGATGCGCGGCCATGGCGGTCGAGTTGAACCAGGTCGCGGCAAAGACGAAGGCCAGCAGCACAGCGCAAGGCGGGATGGAGGAGGGCCGTCCTCGACCGGCGTCGCCACTCCGGCTGCCGTCTTGGTGCCTTTCGGCAGCCACGCGTTCAGCGGCAACGCCACTGCCAGATGGATCAGCGCCCAGCCGAGGCAGGCTTCGCGCCAGCCCCATGTCGCCAGCATCAGCCCCGAAAGCGGCCAGCCGACCGTGCTCGCGATCCCGGCGATGAGGGTAATGCCGGTGATCGGACCTCGCGCGTCCTTGCCATAGATCCCGGCCAGCGTTGCGAACCCTGTCTCGTAGAGCCCTATGCCCATGCCGAGCCCGATCACGGCCCAGCCGGCGAACAGAACCAGGGGCGTCGCAGCCAGCGCGAGCAGCCCGAGCCCCGCTGCGAAGACAAGGTTCGCCGCCTTGAAGGGCGAGAGGTGATTGGCCCGACCGGCTCGATCCGGGTGTCGGCGAGCCAAGCGTTGAGATCGGCTCCGCTGAGCTTGGCCGTTTCGATCAGGGTGTAGGGCGGAAAGATGGAGAAACCAGCAGCCGTCAAGCATCTCTGCATAGGGTCACGCCGTCGCGCTTACCCCCAAACGATCTCGACCGAAGCTGAAGGTGATTATCCCGCCCGCACATAGCTGCCGGGTGCCGGCTCGA
>JAGRMU010000022.1 GCA_020441165.1 Sedimentitalea sp. | reverse complement strand
ATCTACGGCGTCGTCGGCTGGAAGAACGCCGGCAAGACCGGGCTGATGGAGCGGCTGGTGGCCGAGATCGCCGGGCGGGGCCTGCGGGTCTCGACGGTCAAGCACGCCCATCACGGCTTCGACGTGGACCAGCCCGGCACCGACAGCCACCGCCACCGGATGGCGGGGGCCTCCGAGGTGCTCCTGGCCTCGCGCGCCCGTATCGCGCTGATGGCCGAGCTGCGCGGCGCGCCGGAGCCGACGCTGGCCGAGCTGCTGGCCCGGCTAGCCCCGGCCGACCTGGTGCTGATCGAGGGCTTCAAGCGCGAGAGCCATCCCAAGATCGAGGCGCACCGCGCCGAGACCGGCAACCCGCTGATCGCGCCCGGCGACGCCACCATCCGCGCGGTGGCCAGCGACGCGCCGCTGGAGCTGGACCGGCCGGTGTTCGATCTCGACGATACCAGGGGGATCGCAGCGTTCATCCTGGCCGAGCTGAGCCTGTGACACCGCGACGATGGAGAGAGCATGATTGAGCCGCCCCCCCTGCGCAACGACTGCTTCGCGCTGCCCGCCGGGGTCGAATGGACGCCGGTCGATCAGGCGCTGGACCTGTTGCGCGCCCGGCTCTCGGCGGTGACCGGAACGGAGACGGTGGCGCTGGAGGCGGCGCTCGGCCGGGTGCTGGCCGAGGACGCGGTGGCGCTGCGCTCGAACCCGCCGC
This sequence comes from Sedimentitalea sp., assembly GCA_020441165.1. GTDB lineage: Bacteria > Pseudomonadota > Alphaproteobacteria > Rhodobacterales > Rhodobacteraceae > JAGRMU01. The sequence continues at coordinate 5,441 of JAGRMU010000022.1, read as the reverse complement.
TGCCGAATTCGGCGGTGGACGGCTATGGCTTTGCCGGGGGGGCGGAGGAAGGCGCGCATGCGCTGCCGCTGCAGGCCGGGCGCGCGGCGGCGGGGCTGGCCTTCGCCGGCAGGCTGGTGCCCGGGCATGCCCTGCGGATTCTGACCGGCGCGGCGCTGCCCGAGGGGGTCGAGACGGTGATCCTCGAGGAGGACGTGACCCTCGGGGAGGGCCAGATCGCCTTTCGCGGACCGCTCAAACCCGGCGCCAACACCCGCAAGGCCGGCGAGGACATCCGCGCCGGCGACGTGGCGCTGCGCGCCGGGCGGGTGCTGACCCCGGCCGACTTGGCGCTGGCCGCGGCGGTGGGGCTGTCCATGCTGCCGGTGCGGGCGCGGCTGCGGGTGGCGGTGCTGTCGACCGGCGACGAGCTGGTCGAGCCGGGTGCGCCCGCCGCGCCGGGGCAGATCTTCGACGCCAACCGGCCGATGCTGCTGGCCATCGCCCGCCGCATGGGCTTCGAGGCGATCGACATGGGCCGGGTGCCCGACGACCGCGCGGCGCTGCGCGCGCGGCTCGATGCGGCGGCGGAGCGGGCCGATGCGATCCTGACCAGCGGCGGCGCCTCGGCGGGGGACGAGGATCACGTCTCGGCGCTTCTGAACGAGGCCGGCGCCATGCAGGAGTGGCGCATCGCGATCAAGCCGGGCCGGCCGCTGGCGCTGGGGCTGTGGCGCGGCAGGCCGGTCTTCGGGCTGCCCGGCAACCCGGTGGCGGCGATGGTCTGCACGCTGGTCTTCGCCCGGCCCGCCCTCGGCCTGCTCGCCGGCATGGACTGGCAGGCGCCGCAGGGCTTCGACCTGCCCGCCGGTTTCGAGAAGCGCAAGAAGCCGGGTCGCCGCGAATACCTGCGCGCCCGGGTTCGGGACGGGGTGGCGGAGGTCTTCGCCTCGGAAGGCTCGGGCCGGATCAGCGGCCTCAGTTGGGCCGAGGGGCTGGTCGAGCTGGAGGACGGCGCCCGCGAGATCCGCCGCGGCGATCCGGTGCGGTTCATCCCCTATGCCAGCTTCGGACTGTAGTGGACCGTCCCGTGATCATCCGGCCGTCTTCGCAAGAAACCGGCGCGAAAGGGTGGAGACCATGGCGAAGACCCTGACGGTCTCCATCGGGTTTTCCGAGGCCGAGCGCCCGCAGGCGGCGCGGCTCTATTGGCAGGCATTCGGCGGCAAGTTGGGCAAGGTGATGGGACCATCCGTGAAGGCGATTGCCTTCTTCGACGCGGTTCTCGACCCGGAATTCGCGTTGGTCGCGCGGGACGGCCAGGGCAGCATGTTGGGCCTGGCCGGGTTCAAGACCGAAGCGGGCGGGCTGGTCGGCGGCTCGTTCGGGCAACTGGCACAAGTCTATGGCTGGTTCGGGGCAGTCTGGCGGGGTCTGCTGCTGAGCCTGCTCGAGCGCAAGGTCAAACCCGGCGTGTTCCAGATGGATGGCATTCTGGTCGATGCGAAGGCGCGCGGTCAGGGCGTCGGCACCGCCTTGCTGGAGGCGGTGACCCGTGAGGCCGCGGCGCGCGGCTTGCAGAGGGTGCAGCTGGACGTGATCGACACCAACCCGCGGGCGCGGGCGCTGTACGAACGGGTCGGATTCAAAGTCATCGGTAGTGAAGATACCGGGCCGCTGCGCCATGTGTTCGGGTTTTCCAAGGCGACGCGCATGGAGCGGGTCGTGGCGGCATCGCACCCCTAGTCGAAGATCGCGGTCGCCCGCCCCAGCAGCATGAAGGCGCGGGCGGTGCGGGTGTCGGCGAGGGCCTGGATCTCGGCATCCGAGGCGGTCGGCTCGAACTCGGCGAAGGTGCGGTCGAAGAGGCGCAGGAAATGGTGCGCGGCATCGCGGAAGATCGGATCCTGCTTCATCCGCCCGGCGGTCAGCGCCAGCGAGCTGCGGTCGTGGATGCCGCCCAGCCCGGCCACCGCCTTGCCGCGGGCGCCCTTGGCGAACTGGCGCCAGGTCTCGGGCCGGGCCGGCTCGGGGCGCAGGTCGTCCATGTAGATGCCTTCCTGCGACATCAGCGTCAGCACGTCCTGCGCCGCCTGCACCAGCTGCGCGGCGCGGCGGTCGCGCAGGGCGCGGCGCAGGGCGGCAAAGCCGTCCTTGTCCTCGGCGGTCTCGGGGAAATTCAGCGCCTTGATGAAATCATGCGAGGGCAGGGGCGGGGCGGTGTCGGCGGGCTGGGTGCCGAGCGCCAGCAGGCCCTGATCCTCGGCAGGCGCTTCGGCGGGCTTGCCGGCGCCCGCGGGTTTCGGCGGCGCCGCCGCCCGCTCGCGCAGGGCGGCAAAGCCGGTCAGCGCCGCCTCGGTCTTCCGTGCCGTTGCTGCGATCTCGTTCAGCTTTTGCAACACCGCCGCGTCGCCGCCCCCGGCGGCCTTCTGCATCTGCGCGACGTAGGATTGCCGGATCGCGTCGATGGCCGCCTGCAGCCGGGCGCTTTCCTCGCGCATCACCCGCCCCGCCCGCGCCGCGGTCGCCACGATCCAGATCATCCCGATGGGCAGGAACACGGTGAGCAGCGTCATCACGAAGCGCAGCCCCTCGAGCGAGGCATCCTCGCCGCGCGCGACGAGGAAGAACACCACCGTGCCGATCAGCCACACCAGGCTGAGCAGGATCGCGATCACCTCGATGCCGGTGATCGTCTCGAGGCCGGGCCGGTCGTAGAGCCCGAGGGACGGCCGGCCAGTCTGGGGATCGGGCGATTTGCCGGGCATGGCGCGCTCCGTCAGCTATAGGCGATCTTCAGCACCTCGTAGGACCGCTCGCCGCCGGGGGTGCGCACCTCGACGCTGTCGCCCTCCTCCTTGCCGATCAGGGCGCGGGCGATGGGCGACTTGATGTTCAGCAGCCCCTTCTCGACATTGGCCTCGTGCTCGCCGACGATCTGCCAGGTCGTCTCCTGGTCGGTATCCTCGTCCACCAGCGTCACCGTGGCGCCGAACTTGATCGGGCCGGAGAGGCGCGCGGGGTCGATCACCTCGGCGCGGCCCAGAACCCCCTCCAGCTCCTTGATGCGGCCCTCGATGAAGGACTGTTTCTCGCGGGCCGAGTGGTATTCGGCATTCTCCGACAGATCGCCATGCTCGCGGGCCTCGGCGATCGCCCGGATGATCGCGGGCCGTTCCACCGACTTCAGCTGCTTGAGCTCGGATTCGAGCGCCGCATAGCCGGACGGGGTCATCGGGATTTTTTCCATTGCTTCTGGTCCACGTCTGAAAAGGATGCGCCCCGCCGCTATTCACGCCGGGGCGACCGTTCTGGTTGACCGTTACCTGACCCAATGCGGCAGGAAATTGCAAGGGGCAGGTGGTGAGCAGCGTACTCGCCGCCTCAGCCGATCACCTCGCCGATCAGCATCTGCGGCTTGGTATCGGTGAAGTTGGGAATGTCGGCCACTGCCGGGCCGGCGGCGGCGAGCCCCGCCTTCAGCGCCGCCTCGTCCTTGAAGACCAGCGTTGCCACCGCGTGGGTTGCGGGCGCCCCGTCCGGCGCCTCGGCAACCCCGCGGGTGACCAGGGTGCTGTCGATATGCGGACCCATGTGCCTGGCCACCAGCGGCATGTGGGTTCCGAGGTAATAGTCGAAGTCGAAGCTTGTGCCGTCGGTGGCCGGATAGATCACCTGCAATGTCATGGTCATGTGGGTCTCCCTTTCGGTATTCTACGTTCCGGCACGCTCGCTGTCGGACCCCGCACCCTAGCAGCGTCCGGCAGGCGCGGTCAAAGACTCGCGCGGGGCGGGCCGTGACGCGGTGTTGCGATTGACCCCTCGGGCTGCCAGAAGGTAATCATCCACGAACCAAGCCGCGCCCGCGAGGGTGTCCGGGACCGACAGCCAAGGAGCGCCCTGATGGCCGAGATTGAACGCGAAGCGATGGAATACGACGTGGTGATCGTCGGAGCCGGGCCGGCGGGCCTGTCGGCGGCGATCCGTCTCAAGCAGCTCGACGCCGACCTGAACGTGGTGGTTCTGGAGAAGGGCTCGGAGGTCGGCGCGCATATCCTGTCGGGCGCGGTGCTCGATCCCTGCGGACTGGACGCGCTGATCCCCGACTGGAAGGAAAAGGGCGCGCCGCTGAACGTGCCGGTGCGCCGCGACAATTTCTACATGCTGGGAGAGGGCGGCGGGATCCGGGTGCCGAACTGGCCGATGCCGCCGCTGATGAACAACCACGGCAACTATATCGTCTCGATGGGCAATGTCTGTCGCTGGATGGCCGAGCAGGCCGAGGCTTTGGGCGTCGAGATCTTCCCCGGCATGTCCTGCTCTGAGCTGGTCTATGACGACAAGGGCGGGGTCAAGGGCGTGGTTGCGGGCGAGTTCGGCAAGGAGCCGGACGGCAGCCACGGGCCCAACTACGAGCCGGGGATGGAGCTGCACGGCAAGTATGTCTTCCTGGGCGAGGGCGTGCGCGGCAGCCTCGCCAAGGAAGCCATCGCGAAGTACGAGCTGAGCAAGGGCCATGAGCCGCAGAAATTCGGCCTGGGCATGAAGGAGATCTGGGAGGTCGACCCGGACAAGCACCGCGAGGGCACGGTGACCCACACCATGGGCTGGCCGCTGGGCGGCAACGCGGGGGGCGGCTCGTTCATCTATCACCTGGACAATAACCAGGTCTATGTCGGCTTCGTGGTGCATCTGAACTACCGCAACCCGCATGTCTTTCCCTACATGGAGTTCCAGCGCTTCAAGCATCACCCGATGGTCGCCGAGCTGCTGAAGGGCGGCAAGCGCGTGGCCTACGGCGCGCGGGCGATCAGCGAGGGCGGCTATCAGTCGATGCCCAAGATGGTGGCGCCGGGGCTGGCGCTGCTGGGCTGTTCGGTGGGGATGGTCAACGTGCCGCGCATCAAGGGCAACCACAACGCCATGCTTTCGGGCAAGGCCGCCGCCGAGGCCGCCCATGCGGCGATCGAGGCCGGACGCAGCGGCGACGAGTTGACCGCCTACGAGACCGAGGTGCGCGAGGGCGCGATCGGCAAGGACCTGCGCAAGGTGCGCAACGTCAAGCCGATGTGGTCGAAATGGGGTCTGCTGCCATCGCTGGCGGTGGGCGGGTTCGACATGTGGACCAATACCTTCGGCTTTTCGCTTTTCGGCACCATGGGCCATGGCAAGACCGACGCGGCGGCGACCGAGGCGGCGAACAAGCACAAGCCCATCGACTATCCCAAGCCCGACGGCAAGCTGTCCTTCGACCGGCTGACCAACGTCGCCTTCTCCTTCACCAACCATGAGGAAAGCCAGCCCTGCCACCTGCGCCTGGCCGATCCGGACATCCCGGTCGCGGTGAACCTGCCGACATATGCGGGGCCCTCGGCGCGCTACTGCCCGGCGGGGGTCTACGAATTCGTCGAGGAGCCGGGCAAGGCGGCGCGGTTCGTGATCAACTTCCAGAACTGCGTGCA
>JAGRMU010000199.1:6617-9211 GCA_020441165.1 Sedimentitalea sp. | reverse complement strand
CGACGGTGACCTCGACGGTCAGCGTGCAGGGGATGTCCGCCCCCTTGATGGTGGCGCGCCGGCGGCGATCGACCACACCATGGGGCAAGGTGAAGATCAGATCGCGCGGCGTCGCGATATCGATCTGGGCGAGCAGCTTGGCGGTTTTCGGCCCGACACCCTCCAGGGTCTCGATCCCGGCGAAGAGCGGGAAGAGGGGCTCGGGCCGGCCCTTCATGCCTGGCCGATCAGGGCCAGCCAGCCGTCTTCGTCGAGGGTCTCGATCCCCAGCTCCGCCGCCCTCTTCGCCTTGCTGCCCGCCCCGGGACCGGCCACGACAAGGTCCGTCCTGGCCGAAACCGAGCCCGAGACCTTCGCCCCCAGCGCCTCGGCCCGCGCCTTGGCCTCGGCGCGGCTCATCCGCTCCAGCGTGCCGGTAAAGACCACGGTCTTGCCGGCGACGGGGCTGTCCGCGGTTTCCGGCCGCGCCACCGGCTCCACGTCGAGATGTGCCACCAACCGGTCGATCGAGGCGCGCTCGGCCTCTTGGGCGAAGGCGGTCGCCAATGAGGTCGCCATCACCTCGCCGACCCCGTCGATGCCGATCAGATCGTCCCAGGCCGGGTTCGAGCGGTCCACCGCCGCGCACATCGCGGCCTCGAACTCCCGCCAGGTACCGTAATGCAGGGCCAGGAGGCGCGAGGCCGCCTCGCCCACATGGCGCAGCCCCAACGCAAAGATCAACCGGTTCAGCGGGATCGTCCGGCGGGCCTCGATGGCGGCGAAGAGCTTGGCGGCGGATTTCTCGCCCCAGCCCTCGCGGTTCTTCAGCTGCTGCAGGCCCGAGCCGAAGCGCTCGGCCAAGGTGAAGATGTCCGCCGGCTCGCGGATCCAGCCATCGGCGAAGAAAAGCTCGATCTGCTTGGCGCCCAGCCCGTCGATATCGAAGGCGGCGCGGGAGACGAAATGCTTGAGCTTCTCGACCGCCTGGGCCGGGCAGATCATGCCGCCCGTGCAGCGGCGCACCGCGTCGCCCTCCTCGCGGATCGCGTCGCTGCCGCATTCGGGGCACCGGATCGGAAAGACGAAGGGGACCGCATCCTCGGGCCGCTTGGGCAAATCCACGTCCGCGATCTTGGGAATCACGTCCCCGGCGCGATAGACCTGCACCCAGTCGCCGACGCGAATGTCCTTGCCGCCGCGGATCGCCTCGCCGCTCGCCGCGCGCCCGGCGATGTAATCCTCGTTGTGCAGCGTCGCGTTCGAGACCACCACGCCGCCGACGGTCACCGGTGACAACCGGGCCACCGGGCTGAGCGCGCCGGTGCGCCCGACCTGGATGTCGATCCCTTCGAGTCGCGTCCAGGCCAGCTCGGCAGGGAACTTGTGGGCGATGGCCCATCGCGGCGTGCTCGACCGGAACCCCAGCCGGGCCTGCAACCCCAGGTCGTCGACCTTGTAGACCACCCCGTCGATGTCATAGCCCAGCGTCGCGCGCTGCGCCTCGATCTCGCGATAGCGGGCCAGCATCTCCACGGGCCCGTCGCAGCGCGCTGTCAGCGGGTTGACCGAGAAGCCCAGCTCGCCCAGCCGGGCGATGGCCGCGCCCTGGGTCTCGGCAAGCGGTTCGGAGAGCGCCCCCCAGGCATAGGCGAAGAAGCGCAGCGGGCGCGCCCGGGTAATCTCGGGGTCGAGCTGGCGGAGCGAGCCCGCCGCGGCGTTGCGCGGGTTGGCAAAGGTCTTGCCGCCGGTCTCGCGCTGGCGCGCGTTCAACGCCGCGAAGTCGGGATGCGACATGTAGACCTCGCCGCGCACCTCAAGCAGGTCCGGTGCACCGGTCAGGCGCTGCGGAATGTCGTCGATGGTGCGGGCATTCTCGGTGACGTTCTCGCCGACCGCGCCGTCGCCACGGGTCGCCGCTGACACCAGCCGGCCGCCCTCATAGCGCAGCGACAGCGACAGCCCGTCGATCTTCGGCTCGGCGGTATAGGCCAGCGGGGTCTGCGGCCCGAGGCCGAGGAACTTGCGCACCGAGGCGTCGAAGTCGGTGATGCTCTCGTCGTCGAAGGCGTTCTCGAGCGACAGCATCGGCACCGCGTGGTGCAGCTTGGCGAAGCCCTCGGCGGGCCGCGCGCCGACCTGCAGCGAGGGGCTGTCGGCGCGCACCAGATGCGGGAACCTGGCCTCGATCGCCTTGTTCCGGCGTTTCAGGCGGTCATAGTCGGCGTCGGAAATCTCGGGCGCATCGGCGCCGTGATAGAGCGCATCGGCATGGGCGATCTCGGCGGCCAGCCGCGCCAGTTCTGCCCTGGCCTGCGCTTCGGTCAGCGCCTCGATGCTGATGTCGTCCGCCACCGGTCCGCCCCCGCGCCAGTCTCAAGCGCAAGTGATAGGGCGCGTGTCCGGCGAGGTCCAGTCGCAAGCCATGTTGCGCGGCGCCGCGTTGCGCCGCCGCATGTCGCGGTTGCTCCCGTCCGTCAGGCGCCGACCGCCAGGCGCGGATTGCCCATCTCGCCGCCTTGCGGGTCGCGCAGCACATAGCCGCGGCCCCAGACGGTTTCGATGTAGTTCTCGCCGCCCGTCGCGGTGCTGAGCTTCTTGCGCAGCTTGCAGAT
>JAGRMU010000199.1:0-6553 GCA_020441165.1 Sedimentitalea sp. | reverse complement strand
AGCGTCGTGCCCTTGCGCAGGCTGAGCAGCTCCAGCATCTGGTATTCCTTGCCGGTCAGGTGCACCGGCTGATCCTCGACCGCGACGGTCTTGGCATCGAGATTGACCGCGATCTTGCCAGTGCGGATCACCGATTGCGAATGCCCCTTCGAGCGCCGGATGATCGCGTGGATGCGCGCCACCAGCTCCTCGCGGTGGAAGGGTTTGGTCAGATAGTCATCGGCGCCGAACCCGAAGCCCTTGATCTTGTTCTCGGTATCGTCGGCCCCCGAGAGGATCAGGATCGGGGTCTCGATCCGTGCCATGCGCAGCTGGCGCAGCACCTCGTGCCCGTTCATGTCCGGAAGGTTGAGATCGAGCAGGATCAGATCGTAATCGTAGAGCTTGGCCAGATCGATCCCCTCCTCGCCCAGGTCCGTCGCATAGACGTTGAGGTTGGCATGGGTGAGCATCAGCTCGATGCTCTTCGAAGTGGTGGGGTCGTCCTCGACCAGCAAAACGCGCATGGCTGTATTCTCCGCCTGTAACCTTGTCCCGTCGTCGCGTTAACCTTGGCCAATAAAGGTTAACTGCACGTTACCGTGAACAAGTTTATGACGGCGCAACCTATGGTTGTCTATACTTTTTCAGCGCGGTGACTTTCAGGGCCTCCTCGCCATGTTCGGCCACGGCGGCGATCCAGCTCTTGAACTCCTCCTCGCTCAGCCCGTAGCGGCGCATCGCCTCGGCCTGCGGAATCAGCCCGTAGAGCACGCCGCGCACCACCGCCGCCTTGCGCGAGGCGACCCAGCGCCGCGTCGTCGCGGGCGGCAGATCGGCGCGCGACATCACCGTTCCGTCCGGCAGGGTCACCGCCCGCGGACCTTCCACCTTTTTCAGAAACATCGGCTTTCCCCTTTCCATCACCACCGGCACCTTGATCCGGGCAGACTTAACGGCGGGTGAAACGGCCCCTTGCGAGTGGTTCGGATTTTCCATTATTCTTCCATGTCTTTCACATGGGTCCCGAGGACGGAAATGGCGCTGGATACCGACATGGAGCTGAACTCGCTCGGCTTCGCCAAGCCGCCCGCGCAGACGCGGGTGGTGGTGGCGATGTCGGGGGGCGTCGACAGCTCGGTCGTGGCGGCGCTCTTGGCCGATCAGGGCTATGACGTGATCGGCGTCACCCTGCAGCTCTACGATCACGGCGCGGCTCTGGCCAGGAAGGGCGCCTGCTGCGCCGGGCTCGACATCCACGATGCACGCCGCGTCGCCGAAGAGCGCGGCTTTCCCCATTACGTGCTCGACTACGAGAACATCTTCCGCGATGCGGTGATCGACGAGTTCGCCGACAGCTACCTCGCCGGCGCCACCCCGGTGCCCTGCATCCGCTGCAACGAGCGGGTCAAGTTCAAGGACCTGCTGGAAACCGCCCGCGATCTGGAGGCCGACTGCATGGCGACCGGCCACTACATCCAGCGCAAGGACGGTCCCAACGGGCCCGAGCTGCATTGCGCCGCCGATGCCGCGCGCGACCAGTCCTATTTCCTCTTCTCGACCACGCCCGAACAGCTGGACTTCCTGCGCTTTCCGCTGGGCCACCTGCCGTCGAAGGCGGCGACCCGTGCCCTGGCGGCGCAATACGGGCTCTCGGTCGCCGACAAGCCGGACAGCCAGGACATCTGCTTCGTGCCGAACGGCGATTACGCGGCGGTGATCGAGAAACTGCGCCCCGGCGCGGCCGAACCGGGCGAGATCGTCCATGCCGACGGCCGGGTGCTCGGCACCCATGACGGGGTAATCCGATTCACCATCGGCCAGCGCCGCGGGCTGGGCATCGGCGGGCTGGCCGATCCGCTCTACGTGGTGCGGCTGGACGTCGACGCCCGGCGCGTGGTGGTCGGACCGAAGGAGATGCTCGCCACCCGCGCCGTCCCGGTGCGCGAGATCAACTGGCTGGGCGACGCCCCCCTGACCGCGCGCCCCGAGTGGCCGATCTCGGTCAAGCTGCGCTCGACCCGCCCGCCGCGCGAGGCGATCTTGCGTCCGGTCTCCGCGACCGAGGCCACGGTGGAACTTCTGAACCCCGAGGAAGGCGTCTCGCCCGGCCAGGCCTGCGTCTTCTACGAGACCGGCGGCAGCCGCGTCCTGGGTGGCGGCTGGATCTGGCGGGGCGCATAGCCGACCGGCGGAGGGGTCACCGACCCGTCTCGGCGTCCGTCGAGCCACGCAGAAGGAAGGCGATCAGGTCGCGCCGCATGTCAGGATTTGGCGCGCGGTGATTGGCGAGAAACCTGTCCAGTTCTTGAGCGGTCGGCGTGTCTGCGCCGCTTGAAAAAAGCGCGCCGGGCGCAGGGTGACACATGGCGCAGGATTGCCGGAACCAGATTTCGCCAGCTGCCGGGTCTCCACCCAGCAGAGGATCCGGCGCGGCCTCGCCAGCCACCGCATCGGCGGCGCCAAGGGTGGCAAGGAGGGGAAGCAGAAGCAGGGTGCGCATGGCGGGCCTCGTTGCTGAAGCGGTGTCAGCCACTTGAACGAGGCTTGCTCACGAATCCGTCGCGCGTCATCCCGCCGGCAGGCGCGCCAGCACCGCCCGCGCGGCGCGCAATCCGGGTGGCTCTCCGTCCTGGCCCAGTCGCTGCATCGTCAGGCGCATCGCCGCGGCCTGTGCCTCGGGCGCGGCCAGCACTGCCCGCAGGCGGGGCACGATCACCTCGGGCCGGCACTCCGGCCCGATGCATTCGGGCACCGCGCGGGTTTCGCTGACCAGGTTGACCAGGGTGTAGGTCTCGAGCCGGACCATCCGGCGCGCCAGCTGCCAGGTCAGCCAGTTCAGCTTGTAGGCCACCACCATCGGCGTGCCAGCCGCCGCCAGTTCCAGCGAGACGGTGCCCGAGGCCGCCAGCGCCGCCTCGGCACCCCGGAAGGCGGCGCGCTTCCAGGACTGCGCCTCGGGTTCCGGATGCTCGGCAGGATCGAGGATCACCGGATCGCCGGGCCAGCCCGCGACCTCGGCGCGGACCAGACCGGCCACGGATCCGGCGGCGGGCACGACGAGGCGCAGATCGGGCGACTCGCGCAGCAGCTCGCCCAGGGCCGCGCCGAAGACCGGGGCAAGCCGTGTCACCTCGCCGCGCCGCGATCCAGGCAAGGCCAGCAGGAAGGGCCGGTCCGCCAGTCCGAAACGGTCCCGGAAGGCGGCGATCTCGTCGGCGCTGGCCTGCGGCTCGGCCACCACCGGATGGCCGACGAAATCGCAGGCCATGCCGGCGGCTTCCATGTAGGGCGGCTCGAACGGCAGCAGCGCCAGGACCTGGTCGATCACCCGCGCCATCTTCGCGGCCCGGCCCGGACGCCAGGCCCAGACGCTGGGCGCCACGTAATGCACGGTGCGGATGCTGGAGGCAGCCTTCACCTGCCACGCCACGCGCAAGCAGAAATCCGGGCTGTCGATGGTGATCAGAACGTCGGGAAGGGTCTCGATCACCGCCTGCGCGGTCTCGGCGATCCGGCGTTTGAGCTGGGCGATCCGGGGCAGCACCTCGGCAAGGCCCATGACGCTGAGCTCGTCCATCGCGAAGCGGCTGACCAGACCCTCGGCCTGCATCTGCGGCCCGCCGATGCCGTCGAAGGCGATCCCCGGCACCAGCTGGCGCAGCCCGGCCATCAGCGCCCCGCCCAGCCGGTCGCCCGAGGGCTCGCCCGCGATCAGGAAGACCCGCATCAGGCCTCCGGCTCCCGCACCCAGAGGAAGAGCCCGGCGGTCTTGCAGGCCGCCAGGGTCGCGTCGCGCTGCAGGACCATCACCCCGCCCGCCTCTATCACGATGCCGCCGAGTCCGGCTGCCTTCGCGCCGCGCACGGTGCCGGGGCCGATGGCGGGCAGATCGGCGCGCCGGTCCTGCCCGGCTTTCGGCGCCTTGTAGAGCAGCCCGCCGCCCTGCGGATCGGGGCGCGCCAAGAGGCTGGCCAGCATCCAGTCGGTGCCATAGACGCCCTCGATCGCCAGCGCCTGTCCGCGCGCCACCGCGCAGGCCTGCCCCACATCCGCCGCCGCCATCGCCGCCACGATCCGCGCGCCGCGCGCCGCGTCGGCACGATCCGCCTCGGACGGCTGGCTGCGTGTCGGAACGCCGGGCGGCGGCAACAGGTCCGGGGCGATCTCATGGGCGGCGCGCACCGCGATCCCGGCCCGCTCGACGATCCCGATCAACGCCCGGAGCGCCCCGTCGTCGCCCTGCATCAGGGCCTTCTGCAGCACCGGCACCAGCGGCAGGGTCGCGGCGTCGATCGCCGCCGGATCGATGGGTGGACGCCGGACGCCGCCCGCCATGCAAAGCTCGGTGACCCCGCGCGCGGTCAGCTCGGCCACCAGCGTGCCCAGCGTCTCGATCCGGAAAGAGATGTCCACCGCGACGCCCGCCGGCTCGAAGCCCTGCAGCGCGCAGACCAGCGGCGGCGCGTCGAGCTGCGCGACCAGTTCCGCCGGAAGCGCGCCGGTGCCGGCGATCAGCGCCAGCACGACTCAGCCCCCCGGGGTCAGGAAGGACCGGTCGCTTTCGGCGAGGATGAAATCGGTGATCGTGCGTACGTAGTCGCTGTCGGTCTGCCCGGCGAGGCGCCGCGCCCGGTCCAGGAACGCCCCCTCGCCCTCGGCCAGCTCGCGAAACGCCGCCCTGAGCGCCGCGATCTCGGCGCGCGGCAACCCCTTGCGTTTCAGCCCCACCAGGTTCAGCCCTTCCAGCTCGCTGCGCGGGGCCTGCACCAGGCCGTAGGGGATCACATCGTTGGTCACCTTGGCGAGCCCGCTGATGATGGCGCCCTGCCCGATCCGCACCCATTGATGCACCCCGGCCAGGCCGCCGACGATCACGTCGTCGCCGATCACGCAATGCCCGGCGACGCCCACCGAGTTGACCAGGATCACCCGGTCGCCGATCTGCACGTCATGGGCGACGTGGCAGCCGGCCATGAAGAGGCCGTCATCGCCGATCCGCGTCACCCCGCCGCCCCCGGCGGTGCCGGCGTTCATCGTCACATGCTCGCGGATGCGGTTGCGGGCGCCGATCACCAGGCGGCTGTCCTCGCCCTGGTATTTCAGATCCTGCGGGATCTCGCCGATCACCGAGAACTGGAAGACCACCGTGTCGGCGCCGATCTCGGTATCGCCGGTGACCACCACGTGGCTCTTCAGCTCGACCCTGTCGCCCAGAACGACCTTCGGGCCGACCACGCAGAAGGCCCCGATGCGCACGCCCTCGCCCAGCCGCGCCCCCGGCTCGACGATGGCGCTGGGATGGATGCTCATGGCCGCTGCCCGGGATTGAAATCCACCAGCGCCGAGAACTCCGCCTCGGCCGCCACCTCGCCGGCGACCATCGCCTTGCCCGCGAAGCGGAAGATCTTGCCGCCGGGCTTGCCGCGCAGGGTGGTGACCAGCATCTCCATCACGTCGCCGGGCACCACCTTGCGGCGGAACTTGCACTTGTCGATGTTCATGAAATAGATCAGCAGTTCGGTATCGACGATGTTCATGCCGACCCCCAGCATCACCCCCGAGGTCTGCGCCATCGCCTCGATGATGGTGACGCCCGGCATGATCGGCATGCCGGGGAAATGGCCCTGGAAATGCGGCTCGTTCATGGTCACGTTCTTGATGCCGCGGGCCGAGTGGTAGCCATCGATATCGACCACCTTGTCGACCAGCAGGAAGGGATAGCGATGCGGCAGGATCCGCTGGATCAGCACGATGTCGGCGCTCTTCAGCTCGGCGGTCATGAAACAGGCATCTCCCGTGAAATCGCGTTCCGACTGGAGTAGCAACCGTGGCCGCGCGGGGCAAGCCACCGCGGTTCGGCGGCTTGATGCTCAGCGGTTGGCCGGGGGGTCTTCCGGTGCCGCGGGCGGCGCCGGTTCGGGGGTCTCGGCGGCCGGCCCCTCGCCGATCGCGGCATCGATGCGGTTGATCGCCAGATCGGTGATGTCGGTCGCGTTGGCGCTCAGAAAGACGCTGGCCCGCTCCAGGATCACCGAGGCGCCCGCCTCCTGCATCAGCGCCGCCAGCACCGGGCGGGCGGCCTGAAAGAACGCATCCTGCGCCTCGTCGCGGCGCCGCGCCAGGGTGCGCGCCTTGCCGTCCTGGGCGCGGCGGATCTCCTGCACCTTGGTGTCGAAGGCGTCGGCCAGGGTCCGGAAGGCCTGCGGGTCCATCTCGGGGCGCCGGTCGGTCAGCGCCTGCTCCTCGGCGGTCAGTTCGGCCTCGATGCGGCGGTTTTCCGCCGCCAGCACCGCGGTTTCCGCCTCAATCTCGCGCGCCACCCGCTGCCCGAAGGCGCTGTCGACGAACAGACGTTCCGAGGCGATGGTCAGGATCGGGCTGTTGGGAAGCCCCAGCTGCTGCGCCTGCAGGGCCGGCACCAACAGCGCCCAGAGCACGCAGGCCGCCAGCCACCGGAAGCAGGCGCGCCGCATTGCGCTCAGAACTTGGCCTGGATGGTCAGATCGAAGCTCTGGTCCTGGTCATAGTCTTCCTTGGCGATGGCGTTGGTGAAGTTGAAGCGCAGCGGCCC